>DASUPH010000479.1:0-2394 GCA_036276275.1 Candidatus Limnocylindrales bacterium | reverse complement strand
CACAAGAAGGTCAAGCGGAAGGTGGCGTGGGACCGGGCGATCGAATCGCTCACCCTGGTCGGGATCCCGAGCCCGGAGCGGCGGGTCAAGCAGTACCCCCATGAGATGTCGGGCGGCATGCGCCAGCGGGTCATGATCGCGATGGCCCTCTCATGCGAGCCGAAGCTGCTGATCGCCGACGAGCCGACGACCGCCCTCGACGTCACGATCCAGGCCCAGATCCTCGAGCTGCTGAAGTCGATCCAGGCGCGAACGGATTCGGCCCTGATGCTGATCACCCACGACCTCGGCGTTGTCGCCGAGATGGTCGAGGACGTGATCGTCATGTACGCCGGACAGATCGTGGAACAGGGGACCGTGAACGAGGTCCTGATCGAGCCGCGCGCCCCGTACACGATGGGCCTCCTCGAGTCGATCCCGACGGTCGAGAAGCGCGGCGGACGGCTGTCCGTCATCAAGGGAACGGTGCCGTCGCCGTTCAACCTGCCGCCGGCCTGTCGCTTCGAGCCCCGTTGCCCGTATCACTGGGAGCTCTGCCGGACGGTCGCCCCCGAACTGTACGCGGCCGGTGGTCCCGGCCAGCTCGCCCGCTGTCACCTGCATACGCCGCAGGGCGAGAGCCGCCGTGCCGAGGCCCTCAAGCACCATGATGAAGCCATGACCGTCGGTCGCGCTCCGCGGGAGGCCGAACGATGACCGAGCAGCATTCCGGGGAGACGAACGAGGGCTCCGTCGTCGCGACGGCGCCCGCCGCTGCCGGTGCCGAGGCCGAGCCCGCCGCGGAAGCGGGCACCCTCATGACCGTGACCGGGCTGAAGAAGCACTTCCCGATCTTCGGCGGGCTTCTCCGCCGCCAGATCGGGACCGTGTACGCGGTCGACGGCGTCGACTTCGAGGTCAATCGGGGTGAGATCTTCAGCCTCGTCGGCGAATCCGGATGCGGCAAGACGACGCTCGGCCGGACGATCCTGCGGCTGACCGACCCGACGGCCGGCAAGGTCGTGTACGACGGCCTGGACGTCACGGCGATGACCGATGACGAGCTCCGACCGCTTCGCCGCCGGATCCAGATCATCTTCCAGGATCCGTTCGGGTCGTTGAACCCGCGGATGCCGGTCAGCGACATCATTGGCGAGGGGCTCCTTGCCCAGGGCGTCGCCAACCGCAAGGAGCGCGACAAGAAGGTCGAGGACGCGCTCGAGGTGGTCGGCCTCCGGCGGGACTACACCCGGCGCTATCCGCACGAGTTCTCGGGTGGTCAGCGCCAGCGGATCGGGGTCGCCCGGGCGCTAGCCCTCCAGCCGGAATTCATCGTCTGCGACGAGCCGGTGTCGGCCCTGGACGTCTCGATCCAGAGCCAGGTCCTGAACCTCCTTCTCGACCTCCGCCGCGACTTCAACCTCACGTACCTGTTCATCAGCCACAACCTGTCGGTCGTCCAGTACTTCAGCGACCGGGTTGGCGTGATGTACCTCGGACGGATCGTCGAGCTCGGATCGGTCGGGTCGCTGTATCGAGATGCCCGCCACCCGTACACGGTGGCCCTCCTGTCCGCGATTCCCGACGCCGATCCGCGCCGGCGCAAGAAGCGGCTCGTCCTCAAGGGCGACGTGCCGTCGCCGGCCGCGCCGCCGTCCGGCTGCCACTTCCACACCCGCTGCTGGCTCCGCGAACGCCTTGGCAATCCCGAGCGTTGCGTGACCGAAGATCCCGAGCTGCGCCCGATCGGGCCCGGCCACACGTCGGCCTGCCATTTCGCCGAGGAGATCAGCGAACAGACGGTCGGCCAGGCGGTCCAGAAGCAGTCGGTCATCGATACGGCGGTCGCCGAGCCGGCATGACGCGCCGCCACGCGGCGCTTCGGGTCCGCCATCCACGCGATCTTCCGCCCGTCGGGGCGGCCCGGCCGATCCTCCTGGCCGTGACCGTCGCCGCCGCCGTCGCCGTCGCTGGGCTGCTCGGCGGCTGCGGCCACCCGCTATCGTCGGGACCGCCCGGCGCCGCGTCGTCGCCCGGTACCCCGGGCTCGGCCGCGCCCGGCACCACCCCCCAACCCACGGCCTGGCCGGGCAACGCCGTCATCGGCATCGTGGGTCTGGGGGCCGGCGATACGGAAATCGCCAAGGCGGTGGCCGACTTCTCGGAGGCCGTCGCCGCAGAGGACCTGGTCCGGATGCGGGGTGCGGCGGGCGGGCTCCAGAACCTCGTCAACGGGCTGTCGAAGGAGGTCGACCGGATCTCGATCTACCCGCCGATGGCGGGTCTCGTGGACCAGTACCGGACCGCGTTCGCCCCGATGCTCGACGGTGCTCGCAAGCTGCAGGACGCGATCGACGCCGGCGACGCCAAGGGAATCGTCAGCGCCACCGAGCGGATCACCGAGGGGATGCAGGC
>DASUPH010000478.1:0-8649 GCA_036276275.1 Candidatus Limnocylindrales bacterium | reverse complement strand
CGCGAACTCGACGACGAGCCCGACGACGAGACCGCCGATCACGGCGGGCACCAGCGCGAGCCCATCGAACACCGGTTCGAAGCTGCGCCAGCTGACGATGAACTCGCTCGCTACGAGAGCGCCGATTCCGGCCGCGATCGCGACGGCGAGCCACTCAAAGCCCGTTCGCGGTTCCCCGACGAACTGGACCACCGCTCCAAGAACAACGGCCGCGACGATCAGGAGGATCCAACCGCCGAGGCCAAGGCCGATGGCAAACTCCATCTGCCTGCCTCCTTTCCGGGACGCCGACACAGGCATCCTCGATGTCCATCGTCGGGGTCCGATCGCGCGGAGGCCAGTGCCGACGGACCGGATCGAGGCAGGACGATCGGCCCGATTGCGTCGCGTGACGCCCACGACGTGCCAGTTGGCCTGTCGCCCACGGTGCAAAGGAAACTTGGCAGGCGGCTCCAGTGCCCGCACCATGGACGACGTCATGCGCAATCGGAACGCGGCCGTCCTGGCGAATCGACTCCGCGAGGCGCGAGCCGCCCGCGAGCTCTCGCAGGGCGACCTGGCGCGGACGGTCGGCGTCAGCCGCCAGACGATCAGCTCGATCGAGACCGGCCAGTACTGCCCGTCGGCGTTGCTCGCGTTCCGGCTGGCCGAGGCGCTCGCCGTTTCGGTGACCGACCTGTTCTGGATCGTGGAGGCACACCATGAGATGGCTCTTGACCCGCGATGAGCGGGAGCGCGGTATCGACGATGCCGCCGATCGACTGGGGTACCTGGTCCTGTCGTATGGACTGCTCGCGATCGTCGCCTACCGCGGGCTGGTCGAGCGCGCAGCCTCCTGGGACCTGCTCGGGCTCGTCGTCCTCGGCGGCGTCGTCGGCACGGTCGTTCGCATCAGCCGGGGCGCCGGCGGGCGTCGCTGGGTCGCGGTGTGGGCAGCGACGGTGCTGATTGCCGGGGCCCTGGCGGCAGTGCTCGCGACGCTCCGCACCTGACGGTTGGCGACGGTCAGGCGAGATCCCGCCGGAGCGCGTCGCCGGCCGCCCACTCGTCGGGATGCTCCTCGCGCACTCGACGTTCCTCCGCGTGAAGGATCGTCCACCAACCCGACTGCTGCGAACGGAGGGCCGCGCTCGCCCGATACCGGGCCATCGCATCGGCGATGAACGCCGCATACCGGGTCAGCGGCTTGGCCCCCGCCGCCCGCGCCTCGAAGCCCGGCGCATAGTCCACCGCGAGAAGGAATCGGCTGAAGAACGCGCCCACGCAATCGGCGCCCTCGTCCCAGCCCTGTGAGTGCCCGCCGCGCCTCAGGAGTGGTGCCGGCGAAGTGAAGACGGCGACCCTCACTCCATCGACGTCATCCACCGCGAGCCGCCCGCCGAACGTGAGGTACTCGTTCGTGACGTGGAGTCGATCGACGATCCGGATGAGGCCCCACGAGAACTCCGCGTCGAGGGGGACAGGCGTCTCACGCGTGAGTCGTCGCCGAGCGCCTCGTTCCCCGGTGCTCACCCAGTAGTCGACGGCCTCGGGATCGTAATGACGCAGGGTCGGCGCGTCGCGAAGGGCGACGAGCAGGTAGGCGGGGCCCGGTCGATCGGGCAGGTCGGGGCTCGCAAGGAACCCGAAATCCGCCAGCAGCGGTGCGACGGACGCGGGGCCGAGCCGGGACGGAAGCGGGTGGACGAGGGCCATCGGGAGGAGGGTCAGCCGAACCGTGCGGCCGGCTGCGGCAACTCGTCGTCAACAAGGGACGAGTCGTCGTCCAGCAGCGGAATCAGGAACCGCTCTTCGCGCTCGATATGGGCCCGTAGAAGCGCCTCGAGTCCGAACAGGTGGCAGCGCAACTCCGCCTGAAGGTCGCCTCCCAGGTCGTGGATCAAGGCGCTCTCGTCTGCGTGAAGCCGGCCGGCCGTCTCGCGGACCTGCACGTGGTCGAAGCGGGCGGCGCGGGTCGCCCACTGCGTCCCCGTTCGGCGGTCGATCTCGGGATACAGCCAGCTCTCCTCCCAGGCAATGTGGGGCTCGAGTGTGAGGTCGATCCACTGGAGCACGTCGAGCACATGAACCGAGATATCCGGCGTCGCACGTCGGCCGATCTCGCAGGCAACGTCGTGGATGCGGTTGATGCCGCGGGCGAGATCGCGATGCTCGTGTTCCGCGAAGGCCCAGACTGCCTGGGTTCCGCTTGCCGTCGCTGTCATGGCCGTGTCCTCGCTCTGGATCTTCGTGGTCGAGCGCTACTCAGACGATGGTCCGGGCGACCGGCGCCCGACAGGGCCGTCGGTCACGTCTTCGCGGGCGCGACGGCCTGCAGTCGACCCTTCGCTCGCGTCAAAGACGAGGGCGTCCAGCGCGGATCGGGGTCACGCCAGGATCAGGCGAGGTTCGTGGTCGGCTGGTCGTCGACACCCGTGGGCGCAAGCGCCGCTTGGATCGCTTCATCGAGTCGGGCACCTGTCGGCTGACCCGTGAGCACGGTGACCGCGTGGCGACCGACGGTTTCCTCCCAGCTGAGCTGGAGCCCGGGCGACGTCAGGACCACCGGCGTTTCCGGATGGATGTCGCGGATGTTCTCGATCAGCGTCCGCGCCCCGTCGGCGTCGCCGCTGGCCCACACGTCGTAGACGAGGACGTCGGCACGCTCGGCCAGATCACATGGCCGTCCGGCGAGCACCGGGCAATGGTTCCGGGTCGGACCTCCGCATTCGCTCACGTCGTAACCGAATCGCCGGAGTGAATCGACCTCCTGACCGGCCAGGTCGAGATCGTGATGGACGACGAGTACGCGGGTCATGTCACACCTCCGCGCGATGCGCGGCGTCCGGTTCACAGGTGGCCGGTTATCCGAGCACTGTGACCGTCGACGGGTGACGTGAGCGAGGGTCGAATGTCACCCAGCGGGGTGCTGTCCGGCCCGTCGGCTCGGTGGTGTGCCCTCCGTGAATCGACCTGATCAGTCGTGCGCGCTGAGCCAGGCGCCGACCTTCGGCCACAGGTTCTGACTGGCCGTCCGGCCGACGACGATCCCGACATGACCCCCCTCGACGAGGATCTCCGAGGCATCGTCGCTGCCGACGCGGTGGGTGATGACGCTCGTGGTCGGCCGCGGCGCGATCTGGTCGCGACTGGCGGCGATGTTGAGGACGGGACAGCGAATGTCGGCGAGCCGAACCGGTCGGCCGTCCATCTCCAGGAGGTCCCGAGCCAGCCGGTTCTCGCGGTAGAACTCGACGATCCACTGGCGGAAGGCCGCCCCGGCGAATGGGACGCTGTCGTTCACCCAGCGGTACATCGCCTGCCACCCCCGCAGGTCGAAGTTCTCCGCGCCCAGCTTGTCCCAGAGCTGGCGGTAGGTGCCGACATAGCTCGCCAGCGGGTTGAGCAGCTTCGTGCCGATATCCGGCAGCTGGGCCGGAATGACCGGGAACGTGTCGGTCAGCTGCTCGACAGGAAAGATGCCGGGGGCCGTCATCCGACCGAACTGGCCGGCGTCGGCGAAATCGATCGGCGCCGTCAGCAGAACGAGGTTCCGGGTGACCTCGGGGTGGAGGGCCGCGAAGCAGGTCGCCAGGGCGCCGCCGATGCAGTAGCCCAGGACCGTCATCCGGGTTTCGCCTGTCGCCTTCTGGATCGCCTTCGCGGCGCGCGGCAGGTAGCGCGTGACGAGCGTCGTGACGTCGAGCGAGCGATCCTCGTCGCCGGGGGTGCCCCAGTCGATGAGGAAGACATCGAATCCCTGGCTCAGCAGGAATTCGACGAAGCTTGCCCCGGGCCGCAGGTCCAGGATGTACGACCGGTTGATGAGCGGGAGGACGAGAAAGATCGGCGTCTTGTGGGTGGCCGGCTCAGACCGGAGGTAGCGGTACAGACGCGCCTTGTTCTTGCGCCAGACGAGCTCCTTCGGGGTGAGGCCGACGGGAGCGTCGGACGAGCCGAGCACCGCCTGCGCCATCTCGAGGGCTCGATCGTTCGACGACCAGATGCTTTCCCCGGCCGGCCACTCCGGCCATGCGCTGGTCGTCATCGGGCGCCTGCGACGGGCTTGATGTCCTTCGTGGTCGGCTCATTCGTCGCGGGCTTGGCGCGCGTTGACGTCGCGGGCCTGGCGCGCGTTGACGGCGCGGCGCGCTTGGACGGCGCGGCGCGCTTGGACGCGACGACCTGCTTGGCCGGGGCGGCACTCGTGACGGATCGGGCTCGGCCGGTCGTTCCGGCCTTCCCCTTGGGACCAGCCGGCCCCTTCGGCCCGGTAGCCCCCGCCTGGCCCTTGGGCCCGGCCGCTCCCTTGGGGCCCGGGCGCCCGGCCCGCCCGGTCTTGCCGGTGCGTCCGACGGATCCGGCCGGCCCCTTGGCTCCCGTCGGCCCCGAGGGTCCGATCGGGCCAGCCGGCCCACCCGGCACGGCGCGAACCGCCTCCTCGATCTCGTCGAGTCGATCGGCGACCTGATCGATCTTCTCCTCGAGCCCGATGACGAGCTCGCCGAGCCGGGCGATGTCCTCGCGGGTCGGGACGTTCATCGTCTCGAGATACGTTCGCATGTTGTCGCGTACCGTCTTCTGGGCCGCGAGCATCGTCTCCAGCAGCTTCCCGCTCGAGTCGCCGAACTCGGGGCTGCCCATCGCCTGCTCGAGGGCCGCGCTCCAGGTCCGCTCGTTGGCGTCGTACATCTCGCGCCAGACCTCGAACGGATCGGTGCCTGGTCCGGATTGCTTGGTCGTCGTCATGTGGTCTCCTTCTCATCCGCCGGTTGGTCGGATGTGCCGTCCGGCTGCGGCCGGCCGGCGTCGTACAGACCGAAGAATCGGTCGATCGTCGCGCGATATGCATTGAGCATCGACGCGGACGAGTCCAGCCAGGTGTGGCCGGCGTCGGTGATCGTGTAGACCCGCCTGGCGGGACCCGTTGGCCCGGGCTCCCATGTGGACTCGACGAAGCCGTCTTTCTCCATCTGGCGGAGGGTCCGGTAGAGCGTGCTCATCGTGATTCCGAAGAGGCCGAGGGCTCGGAGGTAATCCTCGATCACGTAGCCGTGGGCCCGCTGGAGCGAGACGGCGAGCAGCACGAACGGCGCCAGGATGTCGCGCGGTGGCCAGCTCGGCCACGCTTCGCGCTCGTTCATCGACTCGACCGGACCGTCGGAATCCGCGTCGCGGCCGTTCCGGTCGCGGCCATTGACGGCACCTTCGTCCGATGCGGTCTCTGGATCGGTGCGCCGGTTTCGGCTCGCGCCCGGAAACGGATCGGGCGCGGAGCGTTTCGTCTTGGCGGTCTCGTGATCGGTCATGGGCTCGTCTTCGTGGTTCCTGGCCTCCGGACCTGACTTGACAATCGGTCGAACTATATGCACACTGCATCTAGAGTTGTCATGCAAGTAGAGGCAGCCCGATCATAGGCGAAGGAGCCCTCGATGTCCACCACGACGATGAACGATATGCCCGAGACGGCCGCAGCCGCCGTCACCGAAGCCAGCCGGATCGCCGCCCAGGCCGCCCGCAGCAGCACCGAGACCGCCAAGGCCTCGATCGAAGCCGCGCGGACCTACGTCGGTGAGTCGAGCACCTTTGGCCGCGACCTTCTCGCGACCTGGTCGACCCAGAGCGAGGGCGCCATCAAGGCCGCCTTCGAGGCACAGAATGCCGCGATCGACGCAGGGCTGAACCTGTTCGACATGGGCGTGAAGGGCAACCGACAGGCCGTCGAGCAGTTCTCGAAGCTCGTCAAGCAGAGCCAGCAGGCGACCATGGACACGTGGCAGACCACGGTCAAGGCCGCCGCGAAGGTGACCGAGCCGACCAAGCGCTGACCGACTGCTCATGACCTCAGGAGGTGGCCGGCGATCCGCCGGCCACCTTTTGTCGTCTCTACCACATTGAGGAGGAGGTTCCTGCGATGGCAGATCTGACGGGCAAGGCATGCCTGGTCACCGGTGGTTCGCGCGGCATCGGCCGGGCGATCGCCCTCGAGCTCGGGCGCAATTGCGCATCCGTGGCCGTGGGTTACGCCAACAACAAGGAAGCGGCCGATGCCGTCGCGGCCGAGATCGTGTCGTCCGGAGGCCAGTCGTTCGCCTTCCAATGTGACGTCCAGGATCCCGCGGCCATCGAGCCGGCCGTCGCCGGCGTCCTGGAACACTTCGGCAAGATCGACGTCCTCGTCAACAACGCCGGGATCACGCGCGACCGCTCGCTGGCGAAGATGTCGCCCGAGGAATGGGACGACGTCGTCCAGACGAACCTGAGCAGCGTCTTCCATCTGACCTCGAGGGTCCTCCCCCACATGGTCAAGGCCGGCTACGGTCGGATCATCAACATCAGCTCCGTGATCGGACTGCACGGCAACTTCGGCCAGGCCAACTATGCTGCCGCAAAGGCGGGGATCGTCGGCTTCACGAAGGCCGCGGCGCTCGAGGTCGCCCGCAAGGGCGTCACGGTCAACGCGATCGCCCCGGGCTTCATCGAGACCGAGATGATCGCGGCGATGCCCGAGGAGGTCCGGGCAGCGATCCTGGCCAAGATCCCGATGGGCCGCTTCGGACGTCCCGAGGAAATCGCCCAGGTGGTCGCCTTCCTCGTCTCGAGCGGCGACTACATCACCGGCCAGGTGATCTCGATCGACGGCGGTCTGTACACCTGATCCCGGGCCTGATCCCGATCGAAACACCCGAACATTTCCAGACAAGCGAGGCGAGCCACGATGACTGAAACCACACACACCGACCGCAACGGCGGGGTCTATCTCGTGAGCGCAGCGCGGACGCCGATCGGCAAGTTCGGTGGAGCGCTGTCGCAGGTTCCGGCGGTCGAGCTCGGCGGCGTCGCCATCCGGGCCGCGGTCGAGCGGAGCGGCCTGCCGGCCGAGACCCCGATCGACGAGGTCCTCATGGGCCAGGTCATCCAGGCCGGCGCCGGCCAGGCCCCTGCCCGCCAGGCGGCCCTCAACGGCGGGTTGCCGGTGACGACGAGCGCGACGACGATCAACAAGGTCTGCGGCTCGGGTCTCAAGGCGATCATGCTCGGCGCGGCCGAGATCCGGGCCGGTGACGCCGACGTGATCGTCGCCGGCGGCATGGAGAGCATGAACGTCGCTCCGTATCTCCTGCCCCGAGCCCGCTTCGGCTATCGGCTGGGCGACGGGACACTCGTCGACTCGACGGTCCATGACGCTCTGTGGTGCGCCGTCGAGGAATGCCACGTCGGCACCCACGCCGAGCGTGTCGCCATCTCCAACAAGATCAGCCGCGAGGACCAGGACGAGTACGCCCTGCGCAGCCATCAGAATGCGATCGCGGCGATCGACGGCGGACGCTTCGACGCGGAGCTCGCGCCGGTCACCGTCCGCGACGCCAAGGGTCGCGAGACGATTGTGAGCGTCGACGAGGGCCCCCGTCGCGATTCGACGATCGAGTCCCTGGCACGGCTCAAGCCTGCCTTCGACCTGCCCACCGGTGAGGATCGCGGCGACGCGACGACCGGGACGACCACCGCCGGCAACGTCCCCGGCATCACCGACGGCGCCGCCGCCACCGTCGTCGTCAGCGAGCGGACCGTCGAGCGCTACGGCCTCAAGCCCCTCGCCCGGATCATCGGTTATGCCCAGGCGGACATCGAGGCGAAGTGGCTGTTCCTCGCGCCCGTGATGGGCGTGCGTCGGCTGCTCGATCGGATCGAGATGCCGATCGACGCCTTCGATCTCATCGAGATCAACGAGGCGTTCGCCGCCCAGGTCCTCGCCGATGGCCGGGAGCTCGGCTTCGATTGGGACAAGGTGAATGTCAACGGCGGGGCGATCGCCCTCGGCCACCCGGTGGGCGCATCGGGAGCCCGGATCGTCGCGACCCTTCTCCACGAGCTCAAGCGGCGCGAAGGCCGCTACGGCCTGGCCACCCTCTGCCTCGGCGGCGGCGGGTCGGTCGCGATGGCCTTCGAACGGGTCTGAACCCCGACGTCTCCGTAGCTGCCAGTGATCGTCGCGGTCAGTCGACCGCGACGATCGGCAGTGCCCGGGGGATGAGCTCCGGGATCCGATCCAGGAGTCGCCACATCGTGTTCAGGAACGGCGACGTCGAGCGAGGGCCGAGCCGCTCGACCGCGACGATCCGCCGCCGAATCGTCGCCGCTCCCGCGAGCTCGATCTCCCGCAGGGAGCCGGCCGCAAGCGCGTCGGCGATCGCCGTCCCTGGCAGGAGCGAGACGCCGAGCCCGCGCTCGACCATTCGCTTCGCGGCCTCGATGTTGTCGACCTCGGTGACGCCCCGTGGGACGACGCCGGCGATCCGGAACAGCGCGTTCGTCACGTCGTAATAGCTTGACGTCCGGTCGAACAGGATGAGCTGGCTTTGGCTGATCTCCGCGACGTCGACCCGCCCCGCCCTTCCGAACGGGTGGTCCGGCCGAGCGACGAGGACGAGCTCGTCCTCGTAGAGCGGATGGCTGCGAACCCGGGCGTCGCGGAGCTGCCTGACGATCCCGAGCTCGACCTCGCCGCGCGCGACGAGATCGACGATCTCCTCCGAATGCCCGGTCCGCACGAGCAGTCGAACGTCGGGATGTCGCTCCGTGAAGCGGACGAGGATCTCCGGCAGGACCTAGGCGCTGACGGCGGGCGCGACCGCGAGCGCGAGCTCCCCGATCACCCCATGTTCGAGT
>DASUPH010000477.1:0-2906 GCA_036276275.1 Candidatus Limnocylindrales bacterium | reverse complement strand
TGGGTAAAGCTCAGCGTCGTCACCCCGTCGAGCTACATCGGGCCGTTGATGGAGCTGACGACGAACCGCCGTGGCATCTTCGGGAACATGGAGTACCTCGATCCTACCCGGGTCGTCCTCCACTTCGAGATGCCGCTCGCGGAGCTGATCATCGATTACTTCGACCAGCTCAAGAGCCGCAGCCAGGGCTACGCCTCGATGGACTACGAGGAGCTGGGCTACCGGCCGGTGAATCTCGCGAAGGTCGACATCCTCGTCAACGGCGAGCCGGTCGACGCGCTTTCCCTGATCGTCCATCGCGACAAGGCCCAGTCGGTCGGTCGCGTGCTGACCGAGCGGCTCAAGCAGCTGATCCCGCGCCAGATGTTCGAGATCCCGATCCAGGCGGCCATCGGCTCGAACGTCATCGCGCGAGAGACGGTGCGGGCGATGCGCAAGAACGTGCTCGCCAAGTGCTACGGTGGCGATATCACCCGGAAGCGGAAGCTGCTCGAGAAGCAGAAAGAGGGCAAGCAGCGGATGAAGCGGGTGGGCTCGGTCGAGATCCCGCAGGAGGCCTTCCTGGCGATGCTCCGGATGGACGAGGGTTGACCGCGTGGACGACTGGCTAACCACGCTCCGGACCCTGATCGCCTTCGGCCTCGCCCTCCTCCTCGTGATGCTCCGCCTCGAGGCGGCCAACTTCAGCGCCGCCGAGTACGACGACACGATCGACGGCCGGGCGCCGTCGATCCGGCGGCGGGCATCCTGGTACGGGATCGGCGTGCTCCTCGTGACGGCGATCCTGTTCGTGCATCCCACGCCTCGCGAGAACCTCTTCCTCGGCCCGGGCGATCGGCCGCTCGCGATCATGTACGGCTTCCTGTACGCGGCCGCCGGGACCGCGATCGCCCTCGGCGTGGCGTTCTACCGCTACCGCCGGCTGCGGTTCCCGGACGTGTGGTCGTATCCGGGCGCTCTCCTCAATGCCGTCATCACGGCGTTGATCGACGAGGTCACCTTCCGGGGCGCGCTCTTCGGGCTCATCCTGATGTCGGGTCTGGAGCCGAACGCGGCGAACGCGATCCAGGCCCTGCTGTACGCCCTCGCGACGCGTCTCGGCGCACCCGGCCGGAACCGCTACATGCTGGTGATGGCGCTCCTCGTCGGGCTCGCCGGCGGCTGGGTCACCGCGATCACGGGCGGGATCGCGGCGGCCTTCCTCGGCCACGCTGTGACCCGGTTCGCGGTCTTCCTGTCGACGGGGCACGCCGGGCAGTTCGCGCCACGCGGCCGCGAGGTCGAGGAGATCGAGGAGAAGCGCCGGCCGCCGAAGGGCTGGCGGGTGATCGGTCCGCGGGAGCGAGAGCCCGCCTCGCGCGACCGGTGAGGAGGCCGGCCTCGTCCCCAGGCGAGGCTGCCGCGCCGACCGATTCGGGCGCCGAGCGATCGGCGCGGCGGGCGCCGGCCGCCGGGCGATCCGCGCCACCGGCCGGCCTCTACATCCATATCCCGTTCTGCGTGTCGCTCTGTCCGTACTGCGACTTCGTCGTCGTCGCCGGGGCGGCCGCCCGCGGGCCGACCAACCGGATCGCCGTGTTCGCGGCCGCCCTCGAGACCGAGATCGGCCTCCGCGCCGACGCCCTCGACGCCCGGTTCGGGCCGCCGGGGACGTCTCGCCGGCCTCTTCTCCGGAGCGTCTATTTCGGCGGCGGAACCCCGTCGCTTGTGCCGGCCGAGACGATCGCCCGCCTGCTCGGCGTCGTCCGCGAGCGGTTCGGCGTCCATCCCGATGCGGAGATCACGATCGAGGCGAACCCCGGGCCCGACGAGCGCGGGGATCCGGTGGCCCTCGTCCGAGCGGGCGTGACCCGGATCTCGTTCGGCGCCCAGAGCCTCGATCGGACCGAGCTTCGGCGGCTCGGCCGCCGCCATCGGCCGGGCGACATCGCCGACGCCGTCGCCGATGCCCGCGATGCCGGGATCCATTCGATCAACCTGGATCTCCTCTTCGACGTGCCCGACAGCACGCTCCCGCTGTGGATCGAGACCGTCGAGGGGGCGCTCGCCATGGGCCCGGATCACCTCTCGCTCTACGCCCTGACCCTCGACGACCCCGACGCGGAAGGCCTCACCGGTCCAGACGGCGATCACCTGCCGACGACCCGCGGCGCCCGTCAATGGCGGGAGTTCGCGCGACCCGGCCAGGACGAGGATCGGGCGGCGGCCCAGTACCACCACGCCGTCCATCGCCTCGCCGGCGACGGCTGGCGAGGTTACGAGATCAGCAACTGGGCGCGACCCGGCCACGAGAGCCGCCACAACCTCGCGTACTGGGAGCGGAAGCCGTATGAGGCGGTCGGGCCCGGCGCCCATGCGTTCGACGGCGCGACCCGCCGCTGGACGATCGCCCGGGTCGACCGGTACCTGGACGCCCTGACGCCGCGTGCCGGCCACGACGCCGCGCTCCCGCCGGGAGGCTCCGAGACGATCGATGCCGCGACCGCCGCCCTCGAGGTCGTGATCCTCGGGCTGCGGACCGATCGCGGCCTGCCCCGGACCGCGGCCGAGGAACCGCCGCTCGCCGACGAGTTCGGCTGGGCCCTGGCGGCCGAGCTGGTGACGATCGACGCCCGGAACCGGATCGTCCTCACCACGAGGGGCCGGTTGCTTTCGAACGAGCTCTTCGGCCGGCTCGTTTGACCGGTGCGGCCACGGTTTCGAGGGCCCGATATCCACCCCTGGAACCGTTGACACTCAGCCTTCCGGACTGCTAGGATTTGTTAGCACTCGCCATGTGGGAGTGCTAACCACCCAACGAGGCTGCCCGTGGCGCGACGACTCCGCACCACCGGCGCGCTGGATCCGCGTTCCCAGTCGATCCTCCACGCCGTCATCGACGAATACGTTTCGACCGCAATCCCGGT
>DASUPH010000476.1:0-2906 GCA_036276275.1 Candidatus Limnocylindrales bacterium | reverse complement strand
GTGGGGAGGCGCCGACGCTCAGGCCGGGGTCGCCACCCAGTTCGGCAGCTCTCGCGAGAGCGTCGCGAGCGGCAACGATCCGTGGCCGAGGACCGCGTCGTGGAATGCGCGGAGGTCGAACCGCGAGCCGTCGCGGGCGGTGAGCTCGCGACGCAGCTTCTCGATCTCGCGGCAGCCGATCATGTACGTCAGGGCCTGGCCCGGCCAGGCGATGTAGCGATCGGTCTCGATCGTCGCATCGGTGTCCGAGAGGCCGGTTTGCAGCAGGAAGTCGATCGACTGCCGGCGCGTCCAGCGCAGGGCGTGGAGACCGGTGTCGACGACGAGGCGGGCGGCCCGCCAGGCGATGGCGTCGAGCATCCCGAAGCGTTCCGAATCGTCGCGGAAGAGGCCCATCTCGTCGGCCAGCTTCTCGCTGTAGAGGCCCCAGCCCTCAACGTACGCGCTGCCGACGATCCGCGCGCCGAGACGGCGGAACGTCGAGAGGTTCGGGTTCTCCTGCTCCAGCGCGATCTGGAAGTGGTGGCCCGGAACGGCTTCGTGGTAGGTCGTCGTGGCGAGCTTCGTGTACTTCCGGTTGTGCAGGTCGTAGCCGTTGGCGTAGTAGGTGCCGCCGCGGGAGCCGTCGGTCGCCGGCGGGAAGTAGTACGCGAACGGCGCGTCCTTCTCCTTGAACTCCTCGACGGCCTTGACCTCGATGCCCGCCTTCGGGAGGACGCCGAAGAAGCGCGGGGCGATTGCCATCGCCCGGTCGATGTCCTCACGGGCCCGCTCGAGCAGCTCTTCCTTCGTGCTGGGCGTGTTCGCCGGGTCGGCGTCCAGCCGCGCCCGATAGGCGTTCGGATCTGCGGCGCCGGCGGCGGTGGCGATCTCGCGCCGGCGAGCGTCGACCGCCCGGAGCTCCTCCATGCCGATCTGGTGGACGTCACGCGGATCGAGATCGAGCGTCGTCCATGACCGGATCTGGGTCCGGTACAAGGCGTCGCCGCGAGGCGCGGACCAGAGACCGGGGTCGTCCCGCGTCTCGGCCAGGTAGTCGTCCCTGAGGACCCTGAGGAATGCGGCGTCGGCCGGATAGACGATGTCGCGGACCACCTCCCGGACGCGCTCCCGGTCGACGTCGGAGGCGACCTGGGCGAGTGACGGGATGACGGCCTCATCGATCGGGATGGCGATCAGCCGCTCCAGCTGGGCGACGGTTCGCTCCGCGACGATCCGCGGCGCGGTCAGGCCGGTTTCCAGGCCCTCCCGCAGGATGTCCGTATTGGCGGCCATGAAATCGCGATAGGCGTGGAGGCGTGTCAGGAGCGTCTCGAGACGTTCCGGCGTGTCGGCCGGCTGGAAGGTGGCAATCTGGGGCAGGAGCTGCTGGGGGCCGTTGATCTGGTCGACGACCCGGAGGCGGTGGATGCCCTGGTCGTCCTCCTCGATGCCCTGGTCGGCGATGACGATCAGCATGTCCCGCGTGATCCGGTCCTCGACCGGCAGGCCATCCGGCGAGATCGCCTCGGCCGCGGCCTTCGTCTTCTCCATCAGCCGGCGAACCCGGGCGCGGCCCGCCGCGCTCGGGTCCTCGAGGCGATCGTTGTAGCGCTCGTCGCCGTAGACGGTCGCGGTCGTCGGATTGAGCTCGAGGATGTCCTCCCAGAAGCGATCGGCAAGATCGTCGACGGGCGAGGTCGAGCTCGGGGTCGTGGACTCGGTCACAGGGCAGTCTCCGAAGTGGGCGGGATCGAGGCACGCGCGCCCGCGATCCGGGAGGGGAATGCGATCAGGGTAGCGCGCCGCGCGAAGACGGGTTCGGGGCGGTCCGCGAAGCGGCGACGGGTTGAGCGCTCGCGGTCACGTGCTGAAGAGATCGAGCTGCTCGCCGCTCCGCTCCGCCGCCGGATCGAGGCCGAGAAACGGCTCCAGGGCATCCAGGGACAGCTCGTCCCGCTCGAGGAACGTCCGCAGATGGTTCCACTTGATGATGTGCCAGTTGTCGCGCTCGAACGCCTCGTGGAGGAGCGGCGATCGCTCCAGCTTGTGACGGACCAGCTCGGTCCGCTCCGGGGCGACGACGAGGAAACGGACGGTCCCCTCCTCTTGCGGGATCCGGGCATGCCGGCGAAGGACCGGCTCGCCGAGCATCGCCGTCCACTCGACCTCGAACAGGAACGCCAAGCGGCCGCGGACGTACCAGGCGCAGTCCACCTCGGCGATGTCGTCGACGGCGCGGCTGATGTGGGCGAGGTAGGCCCGTTGCTCATGCTCCTCGAGCCGGTCGCCGAGCCGCCCGGAGCCCAGCCGGCGGGCCTGCTCGCGGCGCCCGATCCAGACCGCCAGCCCGAGTCGGTGGCCGCCGTCCGCGAGCATGCCGATCACCTCGGCGTGGTCCTGCGCTCGACGCAGGAGGTCGTCGCCGGTGACGATCCGGTCGGGCGTGCTGGCCCGGCTCCGGTAGCTCTGGAGACAGGCCCGGACCAGCGTCTCGTCCGGCAGGTCATGGCCGGTGAACAGGCTCGCGATCCGCTGGAGGAACGCCGCCTCCGACAGCGGGCCTGCCGTCGAGAGGAGGCTGAAGACGGCCCAGTCGACCCGGTCGGCGAGCGGCGCCGCGGCGGCGGCGCGGTCGCGCGGATCGGCCAGCCACCAGCGACCGGGCGCGATCTCGGTCAGCCGCCTCCGACCGGCCGCCGACAGCCCCTCGCCGATCATCGCCAGGAGGGCATCCACCTGGTCCGGCGGCGCGTCGGCCGGGCGACTCACCCGGCGCGTGCCGGTCACGGCCGCGACGCGGTCGCCCGCCTGGCGGCCGCGGAGGTCCCGCGGACCCGCATCCGCTCGATCGGTCGCGGCACTGACATCCCGCGCGGCATCGCCGGCCAGGTCGTCCGCCTCGCCCGTTTCGCCCGGCTCGCCCG
>DASUPH010000475.1:0-5834 GCA_036276275.1 Candidatus Limnocylindrales bacterium | reverse complement strand
ATCGGGGAGTCGCCGCCTGCTCGCGGTCGACCTGTCGGGGCCGAAGGCGCTCGCGATCGGCGGGGCGCAGGCCCTTGCGCTGGTGCCGGGGATCAGCCGCTCCGGGATCTCGATCTCGGCCGGGCTGTTCGCGGGCCTCCGGCGTGACGAGGCCGCGCGCTTCAGCTTCCTGATGGCGACGCCGATCACGGCGGCCGCCGCAGCGTACGAGGTCCTGAAGGTGGTCCGTGGCGAAGGTGTGGCGATCCAGGCGGGACCGATGGCGGCCGGGCTCCTCATGTCGTTCGTCTTCGGCGTGATCGCAATCGCCTTTCTGCTGCGCTACCTCCAGACCCGCTCGACGGACATCTTCGTGGCGTACCGGCTCATCCTGGCCGCGGTCGTCCTGTTCGTCTGGCTCAGCTGAACGGGTCGCGGAGCCCAGCCGAGACCGGCCGATGGAGGTGATGAAGCAGCTCCGTCATCGAGCGATCCGCGACCTCGTCGCGCAGCGCGCCCTGCGGACCCAGCAGGAGCTGGCCGCCGCCCTCCGCGAGCGCGGCTTCCGGACGACGCAGGCCACGATCAGCCGGGACGTCCGGGAGCTCGGGCTGATCAAGGCGGCCCGCGAGGGGACCCAGGCCTACGCCCTGCCGCGGCGGCTCGTCGAGGCCGAGACATCCGGTGAGGACCGCCTTCGGGCGCTCCTGCGCGACCTCCCGATCGAGCTCCGCGAGGCCGGGCTCCTCCTGATCATCCGGACCCTCCCGGGCTCCGCTCACGCGATCGCGGCGGCCCTGGATCGGGCCCGCTGGCCCGAGGTCGCCGGCTCGATCGCCGGCGACGACACCGTCTTCGTTGCATGCGTGGACCGTTCGGCCCTGCGACGGGTCGCCGTTCGGCTTCGGGAGAGCGCCGGCTGACGCAGGGTTGCAGATGGAACGAAACCGGCGGCCCGATCCCTCCTGGTTGCCAGGAGCTGCATCGGGGTTGTCGCGTTGGAGGGTTTTCACCTCGCAACAATCCCCGGCCCGGGACGTCAGTGAGATGCTCGTCCCGCACCGTAAGGGATCGCCGATGCTCCCCGAAGAGATCCGCCACGTGACCGTGGATCGCCGACCACCAACGTTCCGATTCCCCACGACCATCGCGTCGATCGCTCTGATCGGGGCGATCGTCGCCGGCGGGTGCGAGCGGGCACAACCGAGCCCCACACCGAGCGCCTCGCCCGGTGCGATCGACCAAGGGTCACGGATCCCGAGCGCGGGCACCTCCGTGGAACCCGCGTCATCCGAGATCGCGGCCACTCCGCTCGTCACCGCCAGCGCAACGCTTGCCACCGAGCCCAGTGGGCAGGCAGCGACCGAGATTGCTGTCGATTCTGCGGTCCGAACCGTCACGGACAGGCTGCGGGTTCGAAGCGCGCCCGGCGTGAGCTCGGCGTCCGAGAAGCTCGAGCCCCTCCTCGAACGTGGGACTCTGCTCTTCGTCACGGCTGGTCCAATTCGCGCCGACGAATATGAGTGGTACCAGCTCACGCCGTTCGTTGCGCTGGCGCCGACTGGCTGGGTCGCTGCGGCGGCACACGATGGGACTCCGTGGCTCGCTCCAGCGTCGTTGGCGTGCCCGGCGCCCCCGATCGATGTCAGGAACGTTCCCGATCCCTTCGGGCTGGGCGGCCTTGTCTGCTACGGAGGCCGCGAGATCCAGATCACCGGCGACGTCACCTGTGAACTCGCCGATCTCGCTCCCGTATTCGCGGGGCCGGAGTGGCTCCGGACTGACCGGCATTGCCTTTTCGACGTCAATGGCCAGGCGATCGAGTTCTTCGACGGCGGCATCGGGGGCCTCGGCCTTCCAACCCACGGCCGGGGGGTCGTGACCGGTCACTTCGACGATGCGGAGGCGCCGACCTGTACCTGGGCGGGCGAGGCGCCGGCCCCCGATCTCGCATGGGTCGTGGTCAGCTGTCGGGCGTCATTCGTTGCGACTGAGCTCAACTGACCGGCGCTCCGCTTTTGACACTCTGGGCATGCCGCGCTACCCTTTCGGCCGGTCGAACTTCAGGCGCGCGGAACCCGCGCGGAGCCTGGAGTTCTTTCCTTTATCTGAACCGCCGACGACGCCCCTCGGCTTCGTCACCCGCCTCATGGAGGCGCCCGAAACCGATGAACAACAAGCCGACCTACCTGTCCAAGGAAGGCCTCGACAAGCTCCGGACGGAGCTCGACGAGATGACCTCCGTCAAGCGACCCGAGGTGGCCCAGCGGATCCACGACGCCCAGGAGCACGGCGACCTCTCGGAGAACGCCGAGTACGAGGACGCCAAGAACGAGCAGGCGTTCGTCGAGGGCCGGATCCAGACCCTCCAGGCGTTGATCAAGAACGCGACGATCATCGACGAGAATCACTCGACCGACCACGTCCAGATCGGCTCCACGGTGGCCGTCGTGAGCGACGACGGCAAGGAGTCGTTCACGATCGTCGGCTCGACCGAGGCCAAGCCGACCGAGGGCCGGATCAGCAACGAGAGCCCTGTCGGGCGCGCGCTGCTCGGCAAGAAGAAGGGCGAGAAGGTTCTCGTCAAGGTCCCGGCGGGCGACTTCACCTACAAGATCGTCAGCATCAGCTAAAGGCGACGCCTCCGGCGGCGCCATCCCCGGAGGCGCACTCGCAGATGGACTGGGCGGACGAACTAGCCGCGAGCGTCAGCGGACCGCAGGTCGTCAATGACTCGAAGACCCCGTCGGGGACCGTCCATGTCGGCAGCCTCCGCGGACCGGTCATCCTCGATGTGATCGTCCGGGCGCTCCGCCGGACCGGGATCGAGACGACGCTCCTCTACGGCGTCGATGACATGGACCCGATGGACGCCCAGGCACTCCTGACCCCCGATGCGGTCGACCACGAGATGGGCCGACCCCTGGCCCACGTGCCGGATCAGGAGGCCGATGGCCACGCCTCCTACGCCCGCCACCACGCCCAGGTCTTCATCGACATCTTCGCCGGCCTCGGTGTCCATCCGGACCGCTACTACTGGATGAGCGATATCTATCCGACCGGGCAGATGGACGGCTTCATCCGAACGGCCCTCGATCAGGCGGCCAAGGTCCGCGAGATCTATCGGCGCGTCGCCAACGTCCAGCACCCGGACAACTGGCACCCGATCCAGGTCGTCTGCTCGAACTGCGGCAAGATCGGCACGACGATCGTGACGAAGTGGGACGGCGAGCGCGTCTTCTTCGAGTGCCGCGAGCAGCTCGTCACGTGGGCCCGCGGCTGCGGGACGTCGGGCTGGACCTCGCCGTTCGGCGGCAACGGCAAGCTCGGCTGGAACCTCGAGTGGGCCGCCCAGTGGTCGCTGTTCGGCGTGACGATCGAGCCCTGCGGCAAGGACCTCTCGACCGCCGGTGGATCGCGTGATCGCGCCGACGCGATCGCCCGCGAGATCTTCGGGCGCGAGCCGCCCCTCAACGTGCCCTACGAGTTCCTGAACATCCACGGCAAGAAGATGTCGACCTCCAAGGGTCGCGGCGCGGCCGCCCACGAGATCGCCGACGTCGTCCCGCCCGAGCAGCTTCGGTTCCTGTTCATCCGACCACGCCCGAACCAGGTCATCGAGTTCGAGCCGGATGCCAGCGACGCGATCCCGCGCCTCTTCGACGAGTTCGACAAGTTCGCAGCGGCCACGGCCGGGAGGGAGATCCGCGGCGAGATCGCGCCGGGCCACGAGGCGACGTTCGCCTATTCGCTGCTCGATCCCGCCGCCGACGTCGCCGCGGAGGCGGCCGCCTTCCGGCCGGCGTTCGCCCACCTCGCCCTTCTCCTCCAGATCCCGAACGTGGACCTCGCGGCACGGGTCGAGGCGGAGAAGGGGAGCGCCCTCACCGAGCGTGAGCGGCAGATTCTCGACGAGCGGGTCACGGCGGCCCGGGCATGGCTCGACACGTACGCTCCGGAACGGGCGATCGTCGCGATCCGCCAGACCCTCCCCGCCGATGCGGTCGCCGCCCTCGACGCCGACCAGCGGCGCTGCCTCGCCGCGCTCGCGGACGCCGCGCTCTCGGTTGACGTCCCGCCGGCGTCCGGCGAGGCGTGGCAGGACCTGATCTTCACCATCGCAGGCGAGGCCGAGCTGCCGAACGGCAAGGCCTTCGCGGCCCTGTACGCGGCGTTCCTCGGCCGGCCGAACGGCCCGCGCGCGGGCTGGCTCCTGGCGTCCCTCGACTCGACGTTCGTCATCGACCGCCTGCGCCAGGCGGGCGCGCCGAACGGCGCGCCGGCCGGTGTCGGAGGTGGCGCGTGAGCGTCGGGCTGCAGCGGCTCCGCGAGGACGCCGACACCGTTCGCCAGGGAGCGATCGACAAGGGCGAAGACCCCGCGGTCGTCGACCGGGCCCTCGAGCTGGACACCCGCCGCCGGACCCTCCTCGGCGAGGGTGACACGCTCAAGGCGGAGCGGAACGCGGCCAGCAAGTCGATCGGCGAGGCGATCAAGGGCGGGGCCCGGTCCGACGGGCCCGAGGTCGCCGACCTGAAGGCCGCCTCGGTCGCCGCGGGCACGAGGATCGACGCGATCGACGCGGAGCTCGCGACCGTGGAAGCCGAGATCGAGCAGCTCCTCCTCCGGATCCCGAACCCGGCCGATCCCGATGTGCCGGTCGGTGGCGAGGAGGCCAACGTCACGGTCCGGCTCTGGGGCGACCAGCTGCCGAACGACGCCGGCGGCTGGACCCGACGGCCGCACTGGGACATCGCCACGGACCTCGACATCATCGACAACCCGCGCGGCGCGAAGATCGCCGGCTCAGGCTTCCCCGTCTACAAGGGCGCCGGATCGGCACTCCAGCGCGCGCTGATCAACTTCTTCCTCGACGTCCACACGCGAGAGAACGGGATGACGGAGATCTGGCCGCCGGTCATGGTCAACGCCGCATCGGCGACCGGCACCGGCAACATCCCGGACAAGGAAGACCAGATGTACGTCGTCACCCGCGACGACCTCTACCTCGTCCCGACCGCCGAGGTGCCCGTCACGAACCTCCACCGCGACGAGATCCTCGATGCGGCCGAGCTGCCGATCCGCTATGCCGCCTACTCGCCGTGCTTCCGGCGCGAGGCGGGCGCGGCCGGCAAGGACACCCGCGGGATCCTCCGGGTCCACCAGTTCGACAAGGTCGAGATGGTCTTCTTCGAGAAGCCGGCGGACTCGCCGGCGGCCCTCGAGTGGCTGACCGAGCGGGCCGAGCTCCTCCTCCAGCGCCTCGGCCTTGCCTACCGGGTCCTCCTGATGGCGACCCGCGAGATGGGTTTCGTCCAGGCCCGCAAGTACGACCTGGAAGTCTGGGCGCCCGGCGTCGAGAAGTGGCTCGAGGTCAGCTCGTGCTCGAACTTCCGCGACTACCAGGCGCGTCGGATGGCGATCCGCTTCCGGTCCGAGGCTGGTGCGAAGCCGGAGCTCGTCCATACCCTCAATGGCTCCGGTCTGGCGCTGCCCCGGACGGTCGCCGCGCTCCTCGAGACCTACCAGCAGGCCGACGGCTCGGTCGTCGTGCCAGACGTCCTCCGGCCGTATCTCGGGCGTGACGTCATCTCGGCGCCGTCGCTCGCCGTGCGGACGACTTGAGGGCTCGCCCGGGGGGATGGTTCCGGACCGGCCGGATCCAGTACTCCGCGTGGATCGACTCGACGGCGATCTCACCCGCGCCGACGGCTGGGTCGATGCGTCGGCGGGCTCCCTGACGACACGCGAAGCGGCGCCGAGGCATCGGTCAAAAGGACGTTCGGCTCTGGCGACGAGCGGGACGGGGCGGCAGACTCGCTGGACAAGGAGTTCGCCATGACCCTCGCCGCTTC
>DASUPH010000474.1:0-6838 GCA_036276275.1 Candidatus Limnocylindrales bacterium | reverse complement strand
GGCGATCAGGCGGGCCGTGACGCGCGCCACGAAATCGGGTACGTCGTCGGGCACCGGCGGCGTCGTCGGACGACGGTTCGTGACGCCGCCCAGCGGGACATGGACCAGGCGTTCGAGCGAGTGGTCGATCGCGGCGAAGTTGCGGGCCACGGTTGCCGCGCCGCGCTTTGCATACGTCTTCTCGACGAAGCCCTTGATCCGGCTGATCGCCTCGTCCGCCGGCAGGATTCCCGCGAGCTGGAAGAAACAGGGCTGCATGACCGTGTTGATCCGGCTGCCCATCCCGGCCTCATCGGCGACGGCGAGGGCGTCGATCACCCAGAAGTCGATCTCCTTGTCGACGAGCAGCTGCTGGACGCCGCCCGGCAGGTGGTCCCAGATCTCGTCAGGCCCGTACGGCGCGTTGAGCAGGAACGTCGCCCCGTGCTTCGCGGACTCCAGCACCCTGGTCTTGCCGAGCAGCCCGAACTGGTGGCACGCCACGAAGTCCGCGTCCTCGACGAGGTAGGTCGACCTGATGGGCTCGGGCCCGAACCGGAGGTGCGAGACGGTGACCGAGCCCGACTTCTTGGAGTCGTAGACGAAGTAGCCCTGGGCGAACAGATCGGTGCTCTCGCCGATGATCTTGATCGACGCCTTGTTCGCGCCGACCGTGCCGTCGGAGCCGAGGCCGAAGAACATCGCCTGGACCTCGCCGGCGGGACGCGCCACGCGGAACCCGGTGTCGATCGGCAGGCTGAGGTTTGTCACGTCGTCGTAGATCCCGACGGTGAAGTGCCGCTTCGGCCGCGTCGCGGCGAGCTCTTCGAAGATCGGCTTGACCATCGAGGGGGTCATCTCCTTCGACGAGAGGCCATACCGTCCGCCGATCACGCGGGGCATTGCCGCGAACCGCGGTTCCTCCGCATCGGCGGCCTCGGCGAGGGCCGCAACGACCGCGAGATAGAGCGGCTCGCCGACCGCGCCCGGCTCCTTCGTCCTGTCGAGGACCGCGATCGCCCGCGCCGTCGACGGCAGGGCGGCGAGGATCTCGTCCGCCGGGAACGGCTGGAAGAGACGGACCCGCAGCATCCCGACCTTCTCGCCGGCGGCGACGAGCGCGTCGACGGTCTCCTCCACGGCACCCGCGGCCGAGCCCATGACAATCACCACGCGGTCCGCGTCCGGCGTGCCGTGGTAGTCGACCAGACCGTATTGACGGCCCGTGCGTGCCGCGAGTTCGTCCATGACATCCCGGACGATCCCGGGGACGGCGAGGTGGAACGGGTTCGACGCTTCTCGCGCCTGGAAGAAGACGTCCGGGTTCTGGGCGGTGCCGCGGACGACGGGGGCATCGGGCGTCATGCCCCGCCGACGGAACGCCAGAACATCGTCGTCCCGGACGAGTGCCCGGATGTCGTCCTCGTCCAGCACCGCAATCTTGTTGATCTCATGCGAGGTCCGGAAGCCGTCGAAGAAGTGGAGGAACGGGACCCGGGCTCGGAGGGTTGCAGCGTGGGCGACCAGGGCGAAGTCATGGGCCTCCTGGACCGAGCCCGCTGCGAGCATCGCCCAACCGGTCGTGCGTGCGTGCATCACGTCGCTGTGGTCGCCGAAGATCGATAGTGCGTGGGTCGCCACGGTCCGGGCGGCGACATGGATCACGGCCGGTGTCAGCTCGCCGGCGATCTTGAACATGTTGGGGATCATCAGCAGGAGCCCTTGCGAGGCCGTGAAGGTCGTCCCGAGCGCACCCTTCTGGAGCGCGCCGTGGAGCGCCCCTGCCGCGCCCGCCTCCGACTGCATCTCGACGACGTCCGGCACCTTCCCCCAGAGGTTCGGCCGGCCGGCCGCTGCCCAGTCATCGCAATGCTCCGCCATCGGCGAGGCCGGGGTGATCGGGTAGATCGAGATCACCTCGCTGACGGCGTAGGCGACGCGGGCCGCCCCCTCGTTGCCGTCCAGGCACTCGTGCGTCTGGTTCACAGTGCGGGCCTCCCTTCGGGGAGCCGGGCAGTCGCGCGTTCCTGGTCGGGCTCGACCCGATCACGTGCAACCAGCCGAGAGCGTCGATTATCGGGCCGATCATTCCCCTGCGTCACGTCGAGATCGGTCTGGCCTCAGATCGTCAGGTTGGCGATGGCGATCTCTCGTGACGTCCACGCGATGAGCTTGCTGAGCTGCCCTGGCGACAACCGATCGCAGGCCCATGACCAGTGAATCGAAATGATGTCCCCGGTCGTGACGCCGTCAACGAACCCGGCGCCGTCCCGCCATCCCTGCACGCGTTCCGTGCGTCCAGAGCCCAGAACGAGACGACCATCCACCATCAGCAGCGGAACGACGTTGACGACGAGCCACTCGCCGTCCCGCTCCAGGACCCGGCCCCAGCGGATCCGGCAGGAGTCCATGACCTCGAGCGCTCGATCGACGGAGCCCGACCGCAGGAGCCCGACACGCGGGAAGACGTCGAGGACGTGGAAGGCATGAACCGGAACGGCACCGGCGCCCGGCTTGCCGGCGAGCCAGCGCCAGCCCTCGGGCCGAAGGCGCGGCCGGAATCGACTCGAGAGGGAGGCGCCGAAGAGGTCCGCTCCGACCTTTTCGAGCAGTGGGCTTCCGAGCCAGTACGCCTCGACGACGCGGCGGTCCAGCGGATCCGCGATGCCGTTCGCCTGGGCGATCAGCTCGAGGTAGGGCCATGCCCCCTCGAATGAGCGCGCCAGACCGCGAAGCGCCCGGTCGTCGCCGCCGCTCGCGCCCTCGGCGAACAGCTCGTCGACCGCCTCCGGGCCGCAGTAGCCGAGCCGGTTCGGCCCGAAGGCGTAACGGGCGAATAGAACGGGTCCCGAAGGCGGGCCGGTGGGCCGCTGCGTCTCAGGGTTCCCGCCCGGGAAGCGGACGATCGAGCCGGGCGAGGATGCCTGCGTCAGCATCTCAATCGGCGGTCGCGCCGAGGGCGGCCCGGCCGCTTCCCGATGCTGTGAGACGGCCTGCCGCGCGGACCGACGAGGCCGCAATGAGCGCCGCCGCAGCGACGATCAGGAGGTAGCCGACGATGACCGTCGGGTTCGGCGCCGCGCCCTTGGAAACCGCGGTCAGGGCTCCGGTCACGACGGCGCCGAGGACCAGCACGCTCGTCACGACCGAGGCGGGGGCGCGCTGGAGCGCGGCGAACCAGGTTCCCACGTAGCCGGCGAGGATGAGACCGGTCAGCAGCGCCCAGCCCCACTGAATGGGCGCCAGTCCGGCCAGGACCCCGAGCTTGCCGGTGACCGCGAGATACCCGACGAGGAACATCAGGCCGATCCCCATCCGGAGGGCGGCCATCGTCGGGCCCGGGATGGTGCCCAGCAATCGCTTCACGAGAACGGTCTCGGCCGCCCAGAACAGGGTCGCAGCGAGGATCATCGTTTCGCCCGTTCCCCACTGGATCCGCTCCGGCGGCAGGACCAGTGCCTGTCCCACGAGCAGGACGGCTAGTCCGACGACAGAGGCACCACCCAGACGTTCGCCGAGGAAGGGGAGGGCCAGGAGCGCGACCCACAGGAACAGCGTCTTCTGGATGAAGGCGGCGCTCGGCGCGCTGGCCTGGGCGAGACCGGTGAAGAACAGGACGAACGGGACGCTGCCGCCGATCACGCCCACCGCCAGCACGGCCGGCCAGCGCCGGCGTGGGATCGTCCGGAGGCCTCGGCCTGCTCCAAGCCCGAGGACGACCGTGAGGAGCACGACGGCCGCGACCGCGTTCTTGAGCGTCGTGTAGACGGCGGCATCGGGCAGCTGCTTCACCGCGAACGCGTTGAGATAGATCGCCAGCCCACTGATCAGCGCGGCACCGATCGCGAGGACGATTCCCCAGCCGACCCCGGTGGGGACGGCGATCGCCCGCGACGGCCGTCGATCAGGTCGCGTGAACATCGGATACTCCTTCTTCGACTTGGGGCGGACGTGTCGCGATCGCGACGAGCTCCCGGATCTCGGCCACTTCGTCGGGCTCGAGACGCGCGACGATCGTGCCGGCGGCGACGGTCACCCAGTCACCGACCGCGATCCCCGGCAGGTACAACGTGGAAGCGCGGCGGCGGCGGCCGTCGGTCTCGACGATCGCCCCGGATGCGTCGATCGCCACGACCAGGCCCGGAAACGCAATGCACATCGGACTCAGCCTCGACCTTCGTCGACCGCGTTCACGATCGAATCGACCAGGGCTGGAACTGCCCTCGCAACCGGTTCGCTGAGGTCATCGCCGAGGCCGAACCGCCGGCCACCGATTGCGACGATGACGCCCTGCAGGGGATGACCGCGCATCAGCTCGGCCAGCCCGATGACCTCCTTGAACGCGAGCGAATGGGACGACCGCGGGCGGAGGCGATCCGTGCGGCCGATGAACCCGGTCAGGGGCAGCTCGACGATCCGACCGGGACGGATGCCGATCGCGGCATCGACGATCACGACGCGAGCCCCCGCCGGGACGGCGAGAAGGTCGTCGATGTCGAGCTGGCCGACGATCCGTACCCGGGCGTCGGCCGGCAGGCGTGACGGAAGAGACTCGGCAGCGGCGATCGGCGCACCGTCGTCACCGCGGTCCCGCGAGCCGCAGACGAGAACCTCGGTGTTGAATTGGCGGGCGGCCCGTGGGGGTCGATGGAATGCCACCGGCTCACGGACGGCCATCGCGCCGGGGCGCCGGGTCATGACAGGTTCTCCACGCTCAGGTCGAGGAAGTGGGTCGCGCAGCTGATGCAGGGGTCGTAGCTCCGGATCAGCTGCTCGATACGATGCGTCGCGGCGTGGTTCGGCAGGCCCAGGACGCGTGGCGCGAAGGCGGCCAGGTCCGCTTCGATCGCGGCCTGGTTCTGGCTCGTCGGCGGCACGATCTGGGCGTGGGCGACGAGACCGCGCTCGTCGAGCTCGTAAGCGTGGAAGATCAGTCCGCGCGGCGCCTCGGTCGCCCAGGCGGCCGCGGCCGGCCCCGGCCGCCAGGCCGTCGCCGCGGCATCGGGCGGCTCGTAGGCCTCGATGATGTCGAGGGCCTCCGCCGTCGCGTCGACCAGCTCGACCGCCCGGGCGACGATGCTCCGGTACGGGTTGACCGCGATCTCGCGGGCGAGGCCGGTCCGGGCCAGCGCGACCGCGGCCGTCGGATGCAGCCACTTGCCGGCGACGGTGATCCTGGCCATCGGGCCCAGGAGGTACGGTCGCCCGTCACGACCCCGCGACTGGAGGGCGTTCGACCAGGCGACCTGCTGCTCGCCGAACGCGGACCGCCAGTCCGTGGCCGCCAGGTCGAGCCCGTCGTTCGAGACGATCCGCCCCTCGTTCATCGGATACTCGTCGGGGTGGCGGAGGGCGACCAGGCGCCCGTCCCGCACGAACTCCGGCGTCTCGAGGCCGGCGACCAGGTCGACGGTCGCATGGGCGATCTCGATCGCCGCCGTGATCGACTCCCGGAGCGCCCGGATCTCGGTTCGGCGGAACGTTCGGGAGAAGCCACCGACGCGGACCGACACGGGATGGATCGCTCGCCCGCCGATGAGTTCGACGATCCGGTTGCCCGTCTTCTTGAGGCTCAGACCTGCCTCGACCGCGGCGCGGTGATCGTGAGCCATCTCGAGGGCACTCGCGTAGCCGAGGAAGTCCGGCAGATGGAGGAGATAGACGTGGAGTGCATGGCTCTCGATCCACTCTCCGCAATAGAGGAGCCGTCGCAACGCGCGCACGGCCGGATCGATCGCGATCCCGAGACCATGTTCGAAGGCGTGGACCGCGGTCATCTGGTAGGCGACAGGACAGATGCCGCAGATCCGGGCGACGATGTCGATGACCTCATCCGGCGTGCGGCCGACCACGAGCTGCTCGAAGTAGCGGGGCGCCTCGAAGATCTCGAGGTGGGCTTTCTCGACGACGCCGTTCCGGACCTGGAGGCGCAGCGAGCCCTCGCCCTCGACCCGGGTCAACCCGGCGATGTCGATCTCGAGGTCGCCGCTCGTCTCGGTCAGCGTGTCGGTGTCATGCATCGGCCGGCTCCGGCTTGCGGCCGGCCGGACCGGGCGGTCCGCCGTGGGCGTCGATCGCCGTTCGGAACGGCGGGGACCATGCCGTGAAGCCCGCGAACAGGCGTCCGACATCGGTCGCCGAGCGGCCGTCGGACAGCCATGTCGCAAGCGCCGCGGTGTTCGCCGATTCCCGTGGTCCGAAGCAGCCGTAGCAGCCGCGTCCGTAAGCCGGGCAGATCGCGCCACAACCGGTCCGGGTCACCGGGCCCAGGCAGGCGATCCCCTCGGCGACGGCGACGCAGACGACGCCGCGCCGCTTGCACTCGAGGCAGACCGCCTCGTCCGGGAGCTGCGGCCGGCGGCCGGTGACGAGCGCGACGAGGAATTCGCGAAGCTGGCCGGGCGAGATCGGGCAGCCGCGCAGCTCACCGTCGACGGCGACGAAGTCGGCCACCGGGCGGGCCTGGGCGAGGGAATCGACGAACGCGGGCTCGGGGTAGATCGCCGCCCGGATCTCGTCATGGTCGAACCAGTTGCGGATCGCCTGGATGCCGCCGGCCGTGGCACAGGCCCCGATCGTCACCAGGCGTCGGGTCGCGGCACGGAGCCGGACGATCTCCTCGGCCTGCTCCTGGGTGCTGATCGAGCCCTCGACGAGCAGGACGTCGAACGGGCCCGCCGACCGACGCGACGTCGCCTCGGCGAATTCGACCAGGTCGACCCGCTGGGCGATGGCGAGGAGCTCGTCCTCGAGGTCCAGCAGGGTCAGCTGGCAGCCGTCGCACGAGGCGAACTTGACGACGCCGATCCGCGGGCGCCGCGGCGTACTCGCCCGCGGCGAGTGGCGTCCAGACTCGGTC
>DASUPH010000473.1:0-2296 GCA_036276275.1 Candidatus Limnocylindrales bacterium | reverse complement strand
CGAGCATCACGGTCAGGGCCAGCAGGAGGCCGAACAGGGCGATGACGAACGCCAGGGCCTCGAGATCGTTAGAGCGCGCCGATCGGTGCTGCACGTCAGGACTCCTGATCCGACCGGTCCCCGAATGCCGGTCGCGGAAGGGTAGACGGCGGCCATCTCCCGGTCGTTACGCCGAATCGACACCGTTCGTGTCGGCGTGCTTACGATCGATCGAAATGGCCGTCAGGACGATGTGCTCGCGGTGCCGCGAGCTCTGACGTCCGCCGATCCGTGGTCTCCTCGAGCGCTCAACTGAACGGACAGGCGGCCCCGTACAGGACGCCCATCCCGATCGTGCCAGAAAGCGGTGTGAAGCTGACCTCGATCTTGCACGCCGGGTTCTCGCCGCCGCCGGCATCGAGAACGACCGTCCCATCCTCGAGCGGCGCGCCGACATCCACGTTGTAGCCCAGGCCGGTGAGGCCGGCCCGCATCGTCGCCACGGCGCTGGCGAGATCCGTCCCGACGGCGAAGGTCCCACTGTTCGGCCCTTCGCGCATCTCGACCGGAAGGGCGCCCGCGATCCGCGGGAACGATGGCGGCAGGCTGTCCCAGATCCGGCCGACGTCGGTGTCCGTGTTGGTCTGCGAGACGGGCGACGCGGGCGGGACCGTGGATGGCGACGGCGCGCCCGGGACGGGCGTCAGCGATGGCGCCTGGGTGATCGTCGTCGACGCCGTGGGCGAAGCGGTCGTTGCCGGCTTCGAATCGCCGCACGCCACGACGAGCGCGGCGATCAGCCCGAGGGCGGCCAGGACGAGCGGCGACGAGCGGTCGGGCTGACGGCGGGGAGCGGCGACCCGGCGGGGAGCGGCGACCCGGCGTTGCGCGGCGGTCACCGGCTCATCCTAGCCGCGGCCCGGGAAATCCGCGGGAGAACGAAGAGACCCTCGTCGCGCCCCAGCACGACGAGGGTCTCTGGCCGCGGGACCCGCTCACCAGATCCGCGGCAGGTCGACACCGGTCCTCGCGACCGGCTGTCGCCCGATACGCCCCGAGCCCCCAGGCGCAGGACGATATGTGGTTCAGCGAAGACCGGAGGCCTGGGCCGCCAGCATCGCCGGGAGAAGCACGAGGATCAGGACCAGCGCGATCGCCACGGCAAACGCCGTGCGGAGAGTGGCGACGAGCACGTCGGGTATGACCCGCTTCATGTGCATGTAGACGCCGGAGGCGACGGTCTTGTTTCGGGGTTGAGAGGCGATTTTCGGGTCATTTTCGGAGCAGGCCCGCCAGGCGAATCCTGCACCCAAGATCGAACAGATGTTCTATCATCGATGATCCGAACGATGACCGCCTACGCCGAGCTCCACTGCCACACGAACTTCTCGTTCCTCGACGGCGCCTCCGCCCCCGACGAGCTGGCCGAGCGGGCGGCCGAGCTCGGGTTGAGCGGCCTCGGGGTCACCGATCACCAGGGTCTCTACGGGATCGTCCGCTCGACGACGGCCTTCGAGGAGGCCGGATTGCGGCCGGTCATCGGGATCGAGGTGGAGCTCCGCGACGCGATCGTCGCCGACCCCGATCGGGTCGTGATCCCCGCTCGACGTGCCGTTCGCCGCGGCCGGCGTCGGGCGGCCGGCGGCACCGCGGGTGGAACGACCGAGGAGTCGAATGCCCGCGAGGGCCGGCCCGACCGGCCGCGGCCGGAGCGAACCCGACTGCCCGGTCATCGGGAAGCGGTCAAGGAGGACCAGCGGGGGATCGGGGAGCGGCAGCGCGGCCCGCATCTCGTCCTGCTGGCCCGCGACGCGGTCGGGTATCGGAGCCTGTGCCGGCTCGTCTCGCGGGCGAACCTGGCCGGAACGAAGGCGATGCCGCGCTTCAACCAGGAGCTGCTCGTCGCCAATCGCGAGGGGCTCGTCGCCCTGTCGGGCTGTCGCGAGAGTGAGATCGCGCGTCGGCTGCGGGTCGGCGATCGGGATGGGGCGCGGGCCGCCGCTCGGGCGTACGCCGAACGGTTCGGGGCCGAGTTCCACCTCGAGCTCTCGCACCACCGCCTGCCCGACGACGACTGGCTCGTGACCGAGACGGTGGCGATCGGGACCGAGCTGGGATTGCCGATGGTCGTCACCAACGACGTCCACTACGCCCTGCCGGAGGGCCGCGAGTTCCAGGACGTCCTGACGGGGATTCGCCACGGCCGGACGCTCGACGCGCTGGCCGATCTCCGCCGGCCGGACGGCGAGTCGTACCTGAAGTCGGCGGCCGAGATGCTGGCGTTGCCGCCCGGCGACGGGTCGCTCGGCCGCGACGT
>DASUPH010000472.1:0-13466 GCA_036276275.1 Candidatus Limnocylindrales bacterium | reverse complement strand
TCGAGGGCTATCCGATGCTCACGGAGCCGGGCCAGGACGTCACCTGGGGCGAGCTCAACGTCGGCAGCCGCAGCATCTTCGCCGACGCCGGGTTCGAGGAGGTCAGCCATCCCACCCTCAGGAGGGTCGTGATGCGGATCGACTTCCCATGAGTTCCGCGTTTGGAGGCCAGGCGCCCTCCACTAGACTTCGGCCGATGTCGATCCGCCCCTTCTACGACCGATGGCCGCAGTACAACCGCCGCCTGGCCGAGATCGTCGGCGCGATGACCGACGAGCAGCTCGCGATCCGGCCGGCGCCGGACCTCTGGCCGATCTGGGCGACGGTCGGCCACACGGTCGCAGCCCGGGCGTACTGGCTCTGTGGCGTCGTCGGGGAGTCGGGCGCAGAGACGACGCCGTGGCCGGATCCGGACGGCGAGGGCTGGGAGGACGACCTGGACCATCCGCGGACGGCCGGCGAGCTCGTCGGGGCCATCGACACGACGTGGGCGATCGTCGACGGCTGCCTTGATCGCTGGACGCCGGAGATCCTCGATGAGAGTGTCGAGCGATCCTACGGCGACCAGCGCCAGGTCCACTCGCGGGCGTCGATCCTGCAGCGTCTCCTGACCCACGAGGCGTACCACTGCGGCGAGCTCTCGCAGACGCTCGGCATCCACGGGCTGCCCCAGATCGACCTCTGGCGCCCCGACTGAGGACCGGGAACGCGATGGGCAAGGACCCTTCCGATCAGGAGCTCGAGGCCGCGTTCTGCTGGGAAGCGGACGACCAGATCGCGCGGCGACCGGCGATGACCGAGTTCCGCCGGAGAACGCGCTACCACCAGGCGCAGTGGCGGGAGGCCCACGGGCACCCGATCGGTTCGCAGCCGATCGTCCCCCCACCCGACGGCAGGCCCGTGCGGCTCGTCGGGAGCCGTCTTCCGCTCCCGTACGCTCGTGAGACCGGCGCGACCTTCCTGACGAACGGCGCCCTGGCGGCGGCGAGGGCCCGGACGTCCCTCGTCGAGCGGCACCAGAGCTTCGACCACCAGCGACTCTGGGCCGACCTCCTGTCGTCGGAGGCGCTGGCGTTCAACCTCTTCGGCGACCTGGCGGCCGACCCGAAACGCGCCGACCGCGCCGTCCGCGCCTGGTGGCCGGACACGCCTGGCACCGTGCGCGACGTCCGCTTCGCGCACTCGCCGGGCCGCCTCGATCCGGCCTGGCTCAACAGCCTCCGCGAGTTCGACGCGGCGTTGGTGCTCGACGTCGGCGACGGGACACGGGGCATCGTCGGGATCGACACGAAGTACCACGAGCGGGTCAAGAGCGAGATCCCCAAGCCGGAGAACCTCTGGCGCACCGTGGCGGTCGCCGAGCAGTCGGGCATCTTCGAGCCCGGCGCGATCGACGTCGTCAAGGGCAGGTCGGACCTCGCCGTGATGTGGCTCGAGCACCTGCTGCTGCTCTCGATGCTCCAGCACCCGAGTGGGACGTGGAGCTGGGGCCGCTACGTCGTCGGCCACCCCGCCGGCAACCCGGACATCGCCGACGCGTGCTCCCGCTACCAAGACCTCCTCGCGGACCGATCGACGTTCGCGTCGGTGACGCTCGAGGAGCTCCTCGACGTCGACGTCCTGCCACCGCAGACCACCGTCGCCCTTCGTAGGCGCTACCTCCCGCCTGAGCCTCAGCTTTCGGTGGCGTCCTGATCCGACTTGCGGACGCGCCGCGACGTGGTCCCCTTCGCGCCCCCCGCGCCGTTCGCCTTCGGCCGCGGCGTGCGCTTCCTGGACTTCGGTTCGGCGGTCGGGTCGACGCCCGTTACTGAGGCAGCAGCACCACCATCGACCGGTCCGTCATCGGCGACCGGCGGCACCGGCTTGCGCGGCCTCGCCCAGATGGGCGGGCTGGCCGGATCGGACAGCGACTGGCGGAAGATCGCCGCGGGCACGAGCGTCGGTAGGGGCCCCAGGGCGGCGCCCTCGACGGCCATCGCCGTGGCGTCGATTGTGAGCCCGCTGTCTGTCGACGGATCCCTCCGCGATCGGCGTCGCACGAGGACGAGCAGCGCGCCCCCGACGATCGCGCTCAGGGCCGCGAACAGCACTCCGACCACGGAAGACCCGCCGGTGAGGCGCCCGACGTCGAACCCGAGGCCGCCCCCTCCCCCGCCGCCGTTGGCGCCGTTGCCGGGGCTCGAGCCGGCACCGCCGAGTGCGGTCGTGATCGACGACGGTTTCGGGGCTGCGGACGCATGGAGCCCGGGTTTCGATGACGCCTTGGGAGTGGCTTTCGGTGTCGCCTTGGGAGTGGCTTTCGGGGTGGGCTTCGGGGTCGCCCTTGGCGTGGGCCTTGGCGTCGGCCTCGGCGTGGCGACGGGCTTCGGCGTCGGCTTCGGGGTGGGCTTCGGGGTGGGCTTCGGGGTCGCGGTCGGCTTGGGCGTGGGCACGGTGCCGACCGTCACGCTCGGCGGCGTGACCCGGACGTTGTCGCAGGTCAATCCGTCGCCGTACGTCGCCCGGAAGAAGTAGCCCCACGTGCCGACAGGCAGCTTTCGCGATCCCCGGAATTGCACGCCGGTCGCGTAGCTGGAGCCGGTCGGCTGGAGCATCGTCCAGGTCTCCGCGATCCGGAGCGCGACCGACTTCGGCGCGGCGCCGGTCGAGTCGACGAACCTGACGGAGAAGGCGAACGTCGTTGCCGTCGTCCCCGACCCCGGGCTGGCCGTCCCGTTCTGGATCGTGACCGTGCCGCAGGTGCGTGCCAGTGCCGCATCGACGTCGAAACGCAGGACGGACACGACGAGCCAGCCGGCGAGGGCAAGGATGCCGGCAAGCCACAACCTGGATCGTCGGCCGGGCACGACCGCCCGTCGCCCGAACGTATGGGCCATGGGCCGAGGCTAGGGTTCGTCGCGTGCCTCGTCTGTGACACCAACGACGGGATCGACTGGTACGTTCGTCCTCGACGGGCGGCCGCGAGGAGACCCGCGGAGATGTTCAGGCCAAGACCTCCTGCGGGCATCGTCCAGGCCCATCCCGAGCCGTAGCCGGCTGCCCCGGCGGGCAGGTCCCTTCAGGTCACCAGCCGCTTGTACCGGATCCGTCGCGGCTGATCGGCCGCGGTGCCGAGCTCCTTGTGGCGGAACGCCTCGTAGTCGCTGACGTTGCCCTCGAACCAGCGGACCTGGCTGTCGCCCTCGAAGGCGAGGATGTGAGTGGCGATCCGGTCGAGGAACCAGCGGTCGTGGCTGATGACCACGACACAGCCGGGGAACGACTCGAGCCCGGCCTCGAGCGCCCGGAGCGTGTCGACGTCGAGGTCGTTGGTGGGCTCGTCAAGGAGCAGCACGTTGCCGCCCGACTGGAGGAGCTTCGCGAGATGGACACGGTTCCGCTCGCCGCCGGACAGCGTCCCGACGAGCTTCTGCTGGTCGGTCCCGCGGAAGTTGAATGACGAGACGTAGGCGCGCGCCGGGAGCTCGCGCTTGCCGACCGTGACTACCTCGACGCCCTGGGTGATCTCCTGGAACACCGTCTTGTCGGCCGCGAGCGCGTCGCGGCTCTGGTCGACGTAACTGAGCTGGACGGTGTCGCCGATCTCGATCGTCCCGCCGTCCGGCCGCTCCTGGCCGACGAGCATCCGGAAGAGCGTGGTCTTGCCGGCGCCGTTCGGCCCGATGATCCCCACGATGCCGGCCCGCGGCAGCGAGAAGGTCAGGTCCTCGATCAACAGCCGGTCGCCGTAGCCCTTCCGGAGGTCCTTCACCTCGATGACGGTGTCGCCGAGGCGCGGACCAGGTGGAATGGCGATCTCGAGCTCGCGGGATGTGTCCTTGGCGTCGTTCGCCTCGGCCAGCAGTCGCTCGTAGGCCGACAGCCGCGCCTTGCCCTTCGCCTGGCGCGCCTTGGCGCCCATCCGGACCCACTCGAGCTCGCGGGCAAGCGTGCGCTGCCGGGCGTCGGCCGTCTTCGACTCCCGCGCCATCCGCTCGAGCTTCTGCTCGAGCCAGCTCGAATAGTTCCCGGAGAACGGCACGCCCCTCCCGCGGTCGAGCTCGAGGATCCATTTCGCGACGTTGTCGAGGAAGTACCGGTCGTGGGTGACGGCGACGACCGTGCCCGCGTACTCGTCGAGGAACCGCTCGAGCCATTCGACCGACTCGGCGTCGAGGTGGTTCGTCGGCTCGTCGAGGAGGAGCAGGTCCGGGTGTTGGAGCAGCAGCCGGGCGAGCGCGACTCGGCGCTTCTCGCCGCCGGACAGCGTCGCGACGTCCGCGTCGTCCGGTGGGCAGCGCAGCGCCTCGATCGCGATCTCGACGTTCCGCTCGACATTCCACGCGTCGGCGGCGTTGATCCGGTCCTCGAGCTTGCTCTGCTCGGCGCCAACGGCGTCGTAGTCGGCGTCGGGGTCGGACCACTTCGCCATCACGGCGTTGTACTGGTCGAGGAGCGTCTGGACCTCATGGACGCCGTCCATGACATTGCCCTTGACGTCCTTGGCCGGGTCGAGCTGCGGCTCCTGGCTCAGATAGCCGACGCTGAAGCCCGGCGTGAGGCGGGCCTCGCCGGTGAACCCGTCGTCGAGGCCGGCCATGATCCGAAGGAGGCTCGACTTCCCGGCTCCGTTCGGGCCGATGACGCCGATCTTGGCGCCCGGGTAGAACGAGATCGAGATGTCCTCGAGCACCGTCCGGTCCGGCGGGTAATGACGGGCGAGCTTGTAGGTGCTGTAGATGAACTCGGCGGGCATGGCCGGTCAAGGGTAGCGATCCCGGCCGAACTCGGGCCGTGATGACGCCGAGCGCCGACCGCCGGATCGCCGGCCCACCGACGACGGTCACGAGCCGCCATCGTCATTCGACAGGCGTGCGGCGGGCGTACTGTGCTCCGACGATCATGGGAAGGAGCTGTGATGGGTTCGACGGAGGGCGTGTACGTGTCGAGCGTCTCGGCCGACGACTGGGCGGACGACCCCGACGTGCCGGGAACGCAGATGCACGAGCTGGTGCACGTGGACGGCGTGTGGGCCGGGTTGACGCGGATCCTGACCACCGATGGGCCGCTGTCCTGGACACCCGACACACGCGAGACGGTCCACGTTCTCGAGGGCTCCGTGAGGATCGAGTTCGAATCGCGGCCACCGCTCGAGCTCGGCCCGGGCGACATCGCCTCGTTCCCCGCCGGTATCGCGATGACGTGGCACGTGTCAACGCCGTTCAAGGAGCTCTGGTTCTTTGGTTGATCCTCGAGCCGCGTCCTACGACCTCGACCGGTTCGTCGCGGCACAACGGGGCGTCTACGAGGACGTGCTCGAGGAGTTGCGGCGGGGCCGCAAGGTCGGCCACTGGATCTGGTTCGTCTTCCCGCAGGTCGCCGGTCTCGGGTACAGCGCGATGTCGCAGCGGTACGCGATCTCGTCATTGGAGGAGGCGCGAGCCTACCTCGACCATCCCGTGCTTGGAGCGCGCCTGCGTCAATGCGCCGGGATCGTGCTGGCAACGACGGACCGGACCGCCCTCGAGATCTTCGGCTCGACCGACGCGATGAAGCTGCGCTCGTCGATGACGCTGTTCCATCGCGCCGCGCCGGCCGAGCCGGTGTTCGATCAGGTGCTGGAGCGCTACTACGACGGCAGGCCAGACGAGGCGACGGACGCGCGACTCGGAATCGGGAGCTTGAAGCCCACATGACGCGTGACGAGCCGCGACGTCCTGGGGCGGCGGCGCCTCGCCGTCACGGGTTCCAGGTGTGTCGGAACCGGACGGGCCGCATTGTACGGGCCTTCATCCACCACCCCATTGCGTCACACCTCGCCCGCGTGGACGATGTGTTCGAACTGCCGCCACAGAACCACCACGAGCAGCGCGGAGCCCACGAACCCGAACCAGAACGGCGCCGTGATGCCGAACGTCTTCGCGAGGAGGCCGCCGATCGGCGTCCCGACCACCATCCCACCGACGATCGCGACGCGGTAGACGCCGGTGACCCGGCCGAGCACGGCGTCGGGGACGGCGCGCTGCCGCACGACCGTCGACGTGGTGCCCCATACGAAGGCGTGCGCGCCGAAGACGACGAACGTCGCGAGGGCAACGGCGGATGACGTCGTCAGGGCGAGCACGAGATGCGTGCCCGTCTCGATGATCAGACCGACCCGCATGATGTCGGCCAGCGAGAACCGTCGCTCGAGGCGGCCGTAGGACGCGATCCCGACGATTCCGCCGACGGCGATTGCAGTCGTCAGGAGAGCGAAGCCGACCTCGTCCATCCCCAGCCGCTCACTCGCGTACAGGACGAGCACCGACCAGGCCGCCCCGAACGTGACATTGAACGTGAGGATCGTGAGCGCCAGCGTTCGCATCGGCGGATGCGCGACGACCCAGCGGATCCCCTCGAGCATCTCCGCCCGCACGCCCTGCCGGTCGGCCCGGGCACGCCGGACGTCGGTCACGACCCGCGAGACGAGCACCGCGCCAAGCGCGAAGCCTGCGGCATTGGCGGCGAATGGGATGGCCGGGCCGACCACGAACAGGAACGCGCCGACGGGCGGCAGGAGCAGCTGATTCGTGAGCACGAATGTGCCCTGCATCCGGGCATTGGCGACGCCGAGGTCCTCGCGGGCGACGAGACTCGGGATCAGGGTGCTGCTGGCCGAATCGGCAAAGGTCTCGGCGGTGGCGAGGACGAACAGGGTGGCGAGGACGAGGGCGATATTGACGGTCTCGCTCACGATCGTGACGACCAGCACGGCCAGCACGACCGCGCGGCCAAGGTTCACGACGACAACCATCCGCTTCCGGTCGAAGCGGTCGGCGGCGACTCCACCGATGACGCCGAACAGGAGCACCGGCAGGTACTCGCTCAGGAGGGCCATCGAGACAAGAAACGGGTCGCGCGTCAGTGATGCGACCAGCAACGGCCCGGCGGAGAGCGCGATGCCGTCGCCGACGTTGTTGACGAAGGACGCCGACAGGAGCCAGCGGAAGCTCGTTCCGAGCCGCCTGGGGGCGACAGTCTCGACGATCCGGGCGAAGAGGGCTCGCACCGGCGGCAGGATACCAACGGAGCGATCCCCTTCGGGGGGTGCCGAGGACCGTGTCAGCTGCCCGCGAAGTACCGCCGCGTGATGTCGTGCTCGGAACCCGCGGTGAAGTGGGTGGGGACCCACCTGGTCCAGTCCTCGAACAGGTCCTTCGGTCGCCACGATTCGGGTGTCGCCGAGCTGATCTCGGCAAGGTGGCGCTTCACCGATTCGCGGAAGCGATGGTGGGCGAACACGCGCATGAACTCCCCGAAATAGATGTCCGCCACCCGCTTGTCGCCCCGGATGACGAGCATGTTCTCGTCGTTGTCGGTGACGCTCGCCTCGCTCCAGTTGGCCGAACCCGACAACGTGACGGGCTTGGTACCGAGCGGGTCGATGAGCATGAACTTCGTGTGGACCCAGTTGACGTTGACGCCGATCCCGTCGTGCTCCTGGTGCCAGCCGTCGATCCAGTCCACGAAGATCCGGTTCCCGAGAGCCATGCCGATGTTCTTGTGACCGCGGATCCGCTCGATGTCGGCGATCGCCGCCGCTCGCGACGCTGCGTTGCCGCCGTTGACGTATTTGTCGAGCAGGGCGAAGCGGAGAATCGTGTCGCTCTTGTCGAACACGGGCCGGAAGTCCTTGACGATCCCGAACGGGAACGTCATGAACAACGGCTTGGGCCGACCGGCCTGCTCGATCCACCAGTCGAACACCCCGCGGCCATGCCGCGGCGAAAAGATCGGCGTGAACGGATCCGTTCCCGGTCCGGTCGGGGGCGGGTTGATGATCTCGACCCGGTCCTTGAGCGGATCGGTCGCCGGGTCGTCCCGCAGTTCCTCCCAGTAGGCCAGGAAGCGCTGGGCCAGAGCCGACTCGTGGATCGCGTGCCCCACGTTGAGCTGGCCATGAAGGGCGTTTCGGCTGAAGTTGGTGGATCCCGTCCAGACTGAAACCGGCGTCCCATTCCGGCTCAGGACGATGAACTTGTTGTGCATCAGCTTGGCGTTCCGCCGCGGGAGGCAGAGAGTCTTGATCTTGGCGGTCTTGATCTCGTCGTCGTTTGCGGCGCCGGTCTCGTCGGCCTTGGCGTGGTAGATGATCCGGACGTCGGCGCCGGCCAGGTGCGCCGCGCGGAAGGCGTCAAGGACCGCCGGCCAGCGGAGCTCGTAGATCGCAGCGTGGAGGCTCCAGGTGGCGTCCTTCGCCTCCGCGATGAACGCGAGAAGGGCGGGGAGCAGGTCTCGGGCGAGCCACTCGTACGCCGGCGGCCCGGCTTCGTCGAGAGTCATGCCCGGGAAGCGGCGAACGAATGCCTGGGACGCAATCGCACCGCGGTTCCAGTGGACGTCGTGACTCGTTCCGGTCAGGGTCTCCGTGTCGATCGTGACGCTCGTCGCCGGCCCGTCGGTGAGGGCTCCTGCCTGGCCGAACATCGGGATCACGCGGTAGCGGTACCGGACCCCCGGCTCGGCGCTGTAGTCGGCCCACTGGAAGGCCTGGAACGGATGCTCGTGACTGCTCGCGTCCTCGAACCCGGTGGGCGCGACACTCGGAAACCGCTTGTTGCCGCGCAACCAGATCGTCTCGCCGTCGCTCAGGCGCGTCCGCTGGATCGCGAAGCCCATCAGGCCGCTTGCGTCAGCCTCCTTCATGTCGAACGCAAGAAAGACGACATATGTCCCGGAGATGGCACGGACCCGCAGCGTCCCGTACGCCTTCTTCCGCATCCGACGGCCTCAGTGCGTCGCGAAGGCGGACGGCCCGCCGAGGGCGGCGCCGGCCCGGTGCGGACCGGCGTGACCGTCAAGAACCAGATCGTCGTTCACGTCGGCGGGATCGTGCCCGTCGGGTGTCTCGCGTGCGTCTCGTTCCGTCGAGCCGGCATCGGGACACGGTCCAATCCTCGCGTCCGGACCGCGGGGCCCGCTACATCGTGATGACGACCTTGCCCCTCGCCTGCCCTTCGTCGACCCAGCGGAGGGCGTCGATGACCTCGCTCAACGGGAACCGGCGATCGATCACGGGCTTGACCTTGCCCGCCGCGATCAGCTCCGTCAGGGTCGCCACGTCGTCCGGGTTGAAGGGCTTCCACCAGAGCATCAGGCCCGTCCACCGGTCGCTGAACAGCGAGATCAGCGGCCCGACCAGCATTCCCGCGAAGATCGGCAGTGCGGTCCCGCCCAGCGTGACGTAGACGCCGTTGGGCCGAAGCGCCCGGCGGACACTGGGGATCGAGTGATGCGAATCGGTGTCGACGATCCAGTCATAGCGCTCGCCGGTCTTCGTGTAGTCGACCTTCGTGTAGTCCAGGACCTCGTCGGCCCCGAGCGATCGGACGAACTCCATCTTGTCGGTGCTGCAGACGCCGGTCACCTCCGCGCCCCTGGCCTTCGCGATCTGGACCGCGAACGGACCCACATTGCCGGACGCGCCATCGATCAGGACCTTGTCGCCCGGTTTGATCGACCGGCCCTTGCGAAGGCGGAGCCCCTGGATGGCGAGGATCGCCGAGTGCGGGAGCGTGGCCGCGTCCTCGAAGGACATTCCCGTCGGTATCGGCTGGAACGCCCTCTCCCGGGCGCAGACGTACTCGGCGAAGGCGCCCCCGCCGGATGCGAACAGGTCCGCGAAGACCTCGTCACCCGGGCGGAATCGGGTCACGCTCCCTCCCACCGACTCGACGACACCGGCGACATCGATGCCCATGCGCGGGTTTCTCGGGGTGCGGAGGCCCAAGAACAGGCGAGCGAAACCGGGCCTGGGGCCGAGGCCGTCGAGATCGGCCCGGTTGACCGACGCGGCGCGGACGCGGACGAGCACCTGGTCGTCCGCCGGGGTCGGGCGGTCGACGTCCCGGAGCTCCACGACGTCGGGCGAGCCGTAGCGATCGCGCATCGCAGCCTTCATCGTTTCCATCCTAGGGTCGGAACGGCTGACTGGCTACGCGGTCGGTATGGGCGCGGCTCGCGGGAACCGAGGCGGCATCTGGCAGCGCAACGGTCACGTATCGTGATGTGATGGAGACCGGCCCGCCCCCACCGACAGCGCCGTCGTCGGAACCCGCGATCGTCCCGGCGCGAAGGCTGCCACCGGGTCCGGTGCTCGGCGGCCTCGCGGTTGTGCTGATCGCGGCAGCCGTCGTCGTCGGCGCGGTCTGGGTCATCCCGGCTCTGAGCGGACGGTCGCCGGAGCCGTCTGGAGGGGCGAGGCCCTCCGGGATCGCGACCGCGCCATCGGCGCTCACATCGCCGCCTGCCACGGACGCCCCCGGCCTCCGGCCATCACCGGCCGGCTCGGGGCCGAGACCCACCAGCACCACCCTGCCGGGCGGGCCATTCGCGTCGACCGGCTCGATCGCCGTCGTCGGGAACGACGGTTCGCTCTCGCTCGTCACCGCGAGCGGACTTTCGAAGCCCCTCGCGCCCGCCGGCGACGGATCGTTCCTGTTCCCGGCGTGGTCGCCGGACGGGTTGCGGATCGCGGCGATCCACGCGGGCCCGCCCGACAACGCGATCCTCGTCTTCGATGCGTCCCGGGTCGCATCCGGCCAACCGGCCGAGCCGGTCGTGATCTTCCGCAGCGCGGTCATCGGCCCGTTCTACCTGTCGTGGACGCCGGACGGCCGGAGCGTCTCCTTCCTCGCGGACGAGCCGGACGGCCTGTCGCTCCGCGTCGCGCCGGCCGACGGGAGCGCGCCGCTCGACGGGACCGGGCCCGGCGCGAAGATCCGATCGGGCAACCCGTTCTACTTCGACTGGATCGGAAACGACCGACTGCTCGCCCACGTCGGAACGGGCCCCTTCGCCTTCCTCGGGGAGATCGGGCTCGACGGCAAGTCGGCCGCGGCGGACCTGCCGTCGCCGGGCGACTTCCGATCCGCGGTCGTGAACCACGACGGAACGTTCGACAGCTTTGTCCGGTCTGGCCCCGGTGGATCGGCTGAGATCGTGGTCGCAGCGCGAGACGGCTCGACCGAGCACACGATGCCCGTGTTCGGAACGGCAGCCGTGGCGTTCGATCCGGCCGGCGACACGATCGCCTCGATCGGCCCGACCCAGCCGCCCGAACCTCGCTACACCATCCCCCTCGGCTCGCTCCGTCTGCTGGACGCGCGTGCAGGGACGGTCCGAACGCTCCTCGAAGGCTCGGTCGTGAGCTTCTGGTGGTCGCCTGACGGCAAGATGATCGCCGCGTTGCGTGTCCAGCCGGTCGCCGGTGCGACCCCGTCCAAGGGCCCGTCATCGCCGACCGGCCCGGCCCCCTCTGCCACCGAGCAGCCGACCGAGATCCGACTCCTGTTCGTCGACGTCGCGACCGGCGAGATCCGGTCGCAGCCCATCGTCCACCCGGGGCAGCAGTTCATCGACCAGGTCCTGACGTACTTCGACCAGTACGCCCTGAGTCATCGCCTCTGGGCGCCGGACAGCTCATCGCTCCTGTTCCCGGTCGCGGACGCCAACGGCGCGACGCGCATCGCGGTCATGCACCCGAACGGCGATCCCCCAGTCCTGATCGACGGGGCGGCCGGCTTCTGGAGCCCGTAGGGCGCGCTACGCGGGCACGCCCTCGAACGCCTCGCTGAGCTTCGCGACATCAAGCTTCTTCATCTGGAGCATCGCCTCCATCGCGCGTCGAGCGGCCGGCGCATCGGAGCTCTGGAGCATCTCGTTCAGCTGGCGCGGCACGACCTGCCACGAAAGGCCGAAGCGGTCCTTCAACCAGCCGCAATTGCTCGGTTCTCCGCCGCCGGCGATCAGGGCGTCCCAATACCGGTCGACCTCGTCCTGATCGGCGCAATCGATCGCGAACGAGATGGCCTCGCTGAACGTGAAGTCCGGGCCGCCGTTGAGGCCCATGAACGCCGTCCCGTCGAGCGTGAACTCGACCGTCAGGACCTCGCCCTCCTTGGTGCTGGGGTTATCGGCCGCCGAACGCCCGACCCTGTCGATCCGGCTATTCGGGAAGATCGAGGTGTAGAACCTGGCGGCGTCTTCGGCCTGGCCATCGAACCAGAGGCATGGGGTGATCGCGGGCACGGCGGCTCCTCCGTCTGCGTCTCGTTGGTTGTCTGAGCTTGGGTCGCCAGTTGTTTGACCGGTGCAACACCGGTCACGAGAGGGTTGCAGATGGCTGTCGATCTGCCGATCGCCCGTAAACGTTGGCCCCGTGATGCGGACCTCCTCCTGCTCGATCGATCAGCCCGCCGTGACGAGCACCGTGTTGCCGTCCGGGTCGTCCACCATGCACATCCAGGCGCCAAAGGTCGTGAGGAATGGCTCGCGCCGGCCGCGATAGCCGGCCTGGGTGAGCTCGGCGAACTTGGCGTCGACCGCATCGTTGCCACCGACAAAGAACTCGAGGATGACGCGCGACCCGCCGCTGGGTTCCTGGCGGTCGGGATCGTTCCGGGCGAACGTCGTCGTCAGGACCAGATGATGGTGGTCGCCGATCGGCACCTGGACATCCGTCCGCTGGTCCGCGTCAGGCGGGAACTCGACGCCAAGCCGCCGGTAGAACGCGAGCGAGCGGGGCAGGTCCTCGATCAGGAGGACGACCATCGTGAACCGCGGCGCGGCCATCTCGGCGACCTGTCTCAAACCCCGGCGGCTTCCCGCGCGGCGTGGATGGCCTCGCGAGCCTCGGCCGCCCCCAGGACGACACGATCGACCGCGTCTTCGACGCCCTGACGGCCGAAGACGACGGACTCGGCGCGGCCGTAGGCCGCGAGCATGTTCCGGACGAGCCGCGCCGGCTCGCTCGTGACGTGGCCCAGCATCGCGAGCGTCTTCTCGACCTGGATCGCGTGCTCCCGGATGTGGGATGGCCAGCGCCCGAACCGGAAACCAACCGTGACCGGGAAGCCGGACCAGCGGCTTCCCAGGGCGAGGCGATCGTCGGGCAGGCCGGCGAGCCGTTCCGCGCAAAGGTCGAGGATCGCGTCGAACCGTGTTCGCAGCTCGTCGATCGTTCCGGCCGCTTCGGTCGTTGCCTCATCGGGGAGCATGGCGCCGAGCGCCTCCGGGGGGCGCTTCGGCAGTTCGGGATCGGACGCGTCGTAGCCCTGCGCCTGCCACCAGGCGGAGCCCCAGCCGTACCCGCGCTGGCCGGAGATGATGTGACCGGCGACAAGCCGGATCGACCATTCGCCGTCGCCGGGATCGGCATCGAGCAGTCGTTCCTCGAGGGGTAGGAGGAGGCCGTAGAGGTCCCAGCGGGCGGCCGTCGTGGGCCCGATGAGCCGCGCGGCCTCCCGTTCCGTGGCATCCGCGGCCGAGGTCGCCGCGTGAGCCTCGATCTCGGCCTGCTCCAGCGCTTCGGCCGCTCGATAGGCGCCGTAGCGGACCTCCTGCTCGCTGCCGCCGATCCATGCCCACTCGCGCGTGAGCGCCGCTTCGGGGATGGCCAGAAGGTCATGGGCTGCGGCGATCACGTCCGCCCGGGCCACACCAAG
>DASUPH010000471.1:0-9473 GCA_036276275.1 Candidatus Limnocylindrales bacterium | reverse complement strand
CCCGCCAGCTTGCGGCGGTCATCCCGATATCGCCGACCACCGAGCGGTAGTAGCGACCGGGCGATGACGGATCCATGATCGCGGTCTTGCCCGCGTTGCGGACGGACGAGAAGGCGAAGTCGTAGAGGGTCGACCGCGTCGGGTCGGCCCAGAACGTCTGCTTGATCGTCCGGTTCGTCTTGAAGAGGCTGTAGAGGATGTACGCGGCGCTCCCGGTCCCCTCGGCGAAGACGGCTCGTGCACCGGTCCGGAGAAAGCCGGCCGCGTAGTAATCGACGCGCTTCATCGCAGTCGACTTCGTCGGGTTGGCCGAACCCCACTCGGAGTTGCCGGACGCGTAGCACAGCCGGTTGAGGATCACGACCGCGTTCGGCGCGAACCGGAGATAGCGCTGCACGTAGTACTCACCGTAGTAGGTGTGATGCGAGCTGCCATCGCTCGAGTTCAGGCCAAGGCCGTCCTTGGAGTACTTGCTGAACGCGCCGTACGGGCTCGGGTAGCCGTTGCCGTGGCCGAGATAGATGAAGAGGTTGGCGCCCTGGGCGACGCTCTTGACCCTGGCCCACGTGGCGTGCGGGCTGTAGATCTCGTACACGGTCGCGCCGTAGGAGCGTGCCTGGGCGGCGAGCTTCCTGGCGTTGTAGATGTAGTTCGACGTGCTCGCGCCGACCGGGCCGACGACGATGACGACCTTCTTGCCGGCCGCTGCGACGGAAGTCGGGCTACTGGCGAGCCCGCCGATCGCCATGGCGGCAGCCATGACGGCGACGACGACCAGTCGGAAGGGCTTGTGGCCAGACGCCCTCTGGGCGCCTTCTTGGGAAACGGGCAACGCTCGTGCCTCCTCTCCGCCGGAACACCGTGCGTGGGGCACGGTGACGGTGGTTCATGCCGCCGGCGGCAGGGGCGTGCGAGCGCGGACGAACGCGAACGCGTCGGAGGTGCAGGATGGGGAGCGATCGGGCGAGTCCGACCGGGGGCGGGGTCGGAGAGCGGTTCCGCGTGGGGCGGGCTCAGCGACCGGATGACGACAGGGTCCTGCCGTGGGGGGCGGCGGTCTTCTGTTTTCAGCCTGTCTGTCTGGGCTTGGACCTGCGGCCTGGGGGCCTTTCAAGAGTATGCCAGTCGACGCAACTTCGTCGCGTCCCCCAGATTGACCATGCTTCGGGGAGCCAAAGGGACTGGCGTCACGCTCGTCTCGTTGCCTCGTGCCACCACTCGCCGGGCGGGCTGCGGATGCCGCCGGATCGGCCATCGGCTATGCTCGGATCGATCTGCGCTCGCACCGCGTCGTTTGGACGACGTCCAGGGAGGCGAGCGGGAGTCGACCAGCACGCTACGCGCCCTCCCGCGCGACGCGGAGCCTCAGGAGCCAGATGACCTTCGATGCTCTCGGCCTGTCGGCCGATCTCGTCCGGACCGTCGCCGAAGAGGGCTACGAACACCCGACCCCGGTCCAGGCCAAGGCAATCCCCCTCGTCCTGGCCGGCCGCGACGTCCTTGCCGCCGCCCAGACCGGAACCGGCAAGACCGCCGCGTTCACCCTGCCCATCCTCGATCGCCTGCGGAAGCACGCCAACACGTCGTTCTCGCCGGCCCGCCACGCGGTCCGCGCGCTGATCCTCGTGCCGACCCGGGAGCTGGCGATGCAGGTCGACGAAAGCGTCCGGACGTATGGCCGGACGGTCCCCCTGCGATCGACCGTCGTCTACGGCGGGATCCCGATGGATCCCCAGATCAAGGCGCTCCGGGAGGGCGTCGAGATCCTCGTCGCCACCCCCGGCCGGCTGCTCGACCTCGTCGGCCAGAAGGTCGCGAACCTCGGCCAGGTCGAGATCCTCGTCCTCGACGAGGCCGACCGAATGCTCGACATGGGGTTCCTCCCGGACATCCAGCGGATCACCGCCCTGCTCCCGACGAAGCGCCAGAACCTGATGTTCTCGGCGACGTTCTCCGATGAGATCCGGCGCCTGTCGCGAACGATCCTCAACGATCCCGACGAGGTCGAGGTCGCGCCCCGGAACACCACCGTCGACGCGATCCGCCAACTCGTCTACCCGGTCGATCGCGAACGCAAGGAGGCGCTCCTCGCCCACCTGATCCGGAAGGAGGATCTCCGCCAGGTCCTCGTCTTCACCCGGACGAAGATCGGGGCGACGCGGCTCGCGACCTGGCTCGACCGCCAGGGGCTCAACGCGGTCGCGATCCACAGCGACCGCTCACAGCCCGAGCGGACGCGAGCCCTCGAGGAGTTCAAGACGGGCCACATCCGGGTCCTCGTCGCCACGGACGTCGCCGCGCGCGGCCTCGACATCGAGGACCTCCCCCACGTCGTCAACTTCGAGCTGCCGTGGAACCCGCAGGACTACATCCATCGCATCGGTCGGACCGGCCGGGCCGGCCTGACCGGCGACGCGATCAGCCTCGTCACGATCGACGAGGCGGACCTCCTCCGGGGCGTCCAGCGGCTCCTTCGCCACGCGATCCCGTGGACCGTCGAGGACGGCTTCATCCCGGATCGGAACATCGAGCCGCGACCGCTCCGGGGCGGCGCTCCCGAAACCGGCGGGTCACGTGGTGGCTCACGCGGCGGCCCGGCACGGCCGAGCCATCATCCCCATCGCAAGCCGGTCCAATACCGGGCTGGCGCCTAGGCCGACCCGCGGCGGGTCCGGATCGAGGGTCAGGCGACCCTGGGCGCGGCCGTCGCCGGGCTGGACTCGAGCCCCACCGCGTCGGCGACGCCATTCACGGCGGGGGCCGGAGGTGCCGTCGTCGGCTCGGCCGACGCGACCGGGACGGGGCCCGCGCCGGCGGCGACCTGCTCGTGACCGCCGGTCAAGACCATCTCGGCACCCGGGAAGAAGAATCCCAGCATGAGGTCGGCCTCGACCCGGTCGACGACGTAGCGATTGACGAGGGCCGAACGCTGGTGCACCGCACCGGCCTCTTCACGCCCGACGAGCGTGACCTGGACGTCGCGGAGGAGGACGAACTCGCCGGTCGGGCGGGCGAGGGCACGACCGGGATCGAAACCGGGCATCGTGGGCATCTGGCCCGTGACCCGGTACGGGCCGAGGTCGACGGCGACGTCGTGCCACTGGGCGTGGACCGGGCCATCCTCGAATGCGTCGGTGGCGGCGACGTGGATGTCGTCCGGAGCGAAGCGGAGGTCGGCGACCGGTTTCGCCGGTCCACCGTCGAGCGGGTGCCACGTGACGTGCTCGAGGAGCAGGTCCTGGCCGGACTCGACGATCTCGCGCAGAGACCCGGCGCGAGCCACGTCGGCGATCGCGACTCCCTGTGCGGCGTAGATCTCGACCCGGATCGGCATCGCTCCCTCCGGCAGGCTTTCAGTCTCCCCCGTTTGGCGCATCCGACCATCGCCCGTCCGTACTCGTGACGGGCGGCCCTTGGTCCTGCCCCGGTACGCGATCATGACCGCGACGGCGTCGGCGCCGGCGGGCTCCGAACGGCCGAACCTCGATCAGCGGGCGGTGAGGCAGATCGGGCAGGTCGGCGCGGTCGGGACCGCGACGGCGAGCAGCGCCCGCACGATCACACCGGGATCGGCCCGGCTCTGGTTGGTCAGGACGGCGATCGTCAGGCCGTCGACCGGGAAGTGACGGACGGCTCCGCGGAAGCCGAGCAGCCGGCCGCTGTGACCGAAGCTCGGGTGGCCATCGACGACGACCGCCTGGACGCCGTAGCCGTACGGGACCGTGGGCCGATAGGTCGCCGTCGCCCCGAATCCGCCGAGGAGGACGGCCGTGCCGTCGGCCCCGAGGATCTCGCCGGAGTAGAGCAGCCTCGCCCATCGGGCGAGATCGCCGCTCGTCCCGGCCAGCGAGCCCGCGCCGGCGGCGGCCGTCACGACCGACCGGAACGGTGCGATCCCCGAGCCGTCGTCGAGATCGATCGGCCTGACGGTCAGCTTCACGCCCGGCAGGCGATAGCCGTGGGCCAGCGCGGCGCGCGGTTTCTCCGCCGCCTGGTACCAGGTCGTCGTCAGGCCGGCCGGCTCGAGCAGCCGGGTCCGGATGGCGGCGGCGAGCGGCGCGCCCGTGATCCGCTCGGCGATCAGGCCGAGGAGGAGGTAATTGGTGTTCGAGTAGTGCCAGCCGCGGCCCGGCGGGAAGTACCGCTTGCCGACGTAGCTGAGCACCTCGTCGGTCGTCCAGGCGCGGTTCGGCTGCGACTGCAGCGGCTTGTCGATCTTCGGGTTGAGGAAGAAGTCGTGAAGTCCGCTCGTGTGGTCGAGCAGCATCGCGATCGTGATCCGTCGATCGATCGGCTTCTTCAGAGGCGGCAGGAAGAGCGCCGCCGAGTCGTTCAGATGCAGGCGTCCCTCCGCCACGAGCTGGAGGATCAGCGCCGACGTGAAGGTCTTGCTCATGCTGGCGAACGCAAATGCGGTCGCCGGCGTCACCGGCGTCCGATTCGCGACGTCGGCGAGGCCGCCCGCGCCGGTCCATTCGCTGCCGTCGGGAAAGAGGATCGTCACCGACACGCCGGGGACCGCCAGCTTCGCCCGGACGTGTTCGAGCGTCGCCTGGAGCTGGGCCGCGAGCGCGGTCGCCCGCGGTTCAGCGGGGGTCACTCCCCCGCCAGAGCCGCCGGGCGAGGGAGTGGTCGGCGACGCGACAGGGAGGTCGCTGGCGATCGCGAACTGGCTCGGCGAGGCAGTGGCGCGGCTCGGGCTCGGGCTCGCGCCGATCGCCGGCGCGGTGCCGGACAGCCCGCCCGTCGTCTGGACGATGCCCGCGGTCAGGAGGGCGATGCCCGTGAACGCCGCAAGGATGGCCAGGGCGATCCGCCCTCGTGGCGTCCGCCGGACGCGGTCGAGCCGACGACCGGTCCTCGGCGTGACCGGAAGCGGAGGCGAATCGGCGGGCAGGGCCATGTCAATGCGACGATACCCCGAGCAGCGGCCGGGACCCTTCCACCGATCGTCCCGGCCGGAACGGTGCCCGACCCGCAATGATGGGTGACGAATGATCCGCTACCTCGGCCCCGATCGGGCAGCTTCATGACCGGACCGCCGCCGCCGAACGCCTCCGAGAACGGGGCGGCCGGCCTCCTCCGGGCGGTCGACCTGATGGGCGACGGACCGGTCGTCTGGGGTCGTCCTGTGGGGGCCCGCGGGCCCGGCGTCTTCGTCGTCGAGCTGCCGGCCACCCGAGCGACCGCGCCGCTGGAGCTGACCCGGATCGGGAAGTGGCTCGAACGGGTGCCCGGTCTCCGTCTCGACGGGGAGCGTCCGACGAGCCGTGCCCTCGCGGCACGGATGGCCGCGTTCTGGCTCCCGTCGACGCGGGTCGTGTACATCGGCGCGACCGGCGGATCGATCGCCGGCCGGATCGAGGCCATGACCCACACCGGTCTGGGGGAGCGGCGTCCGCACCCCGGCGCGCACTGGCTCCAGGCCCTGATCGGGCTCGAGCTCGCCCGGATCTGGTGGGCGCCCACGCCGGCCGTGGAGGAGTACGAGGACGCCCTTCTCGGCGCCTTCGCGGCCACGATCCCCGCCGCCGATCGAGACGCGCTCCACGACCGTCGGGTCATCCTGCCGTTCGCCAACCTGCGGACGGTGACCGGCGAACGCAAGGCGACCGGGCTCAGCAACTCGCTCGTCCCGGCCGAGCCGGTCCGGTCGGTGCCGGCCGGCCGCGTCGTCGACGTCGCACCCGGGGCGGCCCTCGGGGCCGGCGGCCTGCCGACGGGCCGGGCTCGGGCGGCCGGCGGAACGGTCCGGCGGACTTCCCGGGCGACGCCCCGCACCGGCGCCGCGAGGAGTGCCGGCGGGGGTTCCAGCGGAACGCGCGCGTCACGCGCGGCGGCGGCGGCCGGTCGGCCGCGCGAGGAGACCTACGTCTCGGCCGAGGGCCTCGCTCGGCTCCAGCTGGAGCACGACGAGCTCGTCGGAACGCAACGACCGGCCGTGATCGGGCGGATCAAGGCGGCAAAGGAGCTCGGCGATCTCAAGGAGAACGCCGACTACTCATCGGCTCGCGAGGAGCAGTCGTTCCTCGAAGGCCGGATCAAGACGATCGAGGCGGTCCTTCGCGACGCGACCGTCATCGAGGCGCCCGTGGGCGAGGCTGCGGCCCGGGTACGGGTGGGGTCGACCGTCACGGTCGAGGAGGACGACGGCACGACCACGACCTTCGCCATCGTGGGCTCAACCGAGGCCGACCCTGCCGCCGGCCGGATCTCCAACGTCTCGCCCGTCGGACGGGCGCTGATGGGCCGCTCGGCGGGTGACGCGCTGGTGGTCGTGACGCCCCGCGGCGAGATCCACTACCGGATCACCGACCTGGCCTGACCAGGGCGCGAGCGGCTCAGCTCGCCGGCCGGCGGCTCCGGGCGAGGCCAAGGCCGACGACCGCCAGGCCGACGGCGATCAGGATGTACGGACCCAGCTCGGTCGTCAGGAACGGCTGCCCGGACAGTCCGATCAGGCCCTCGAAGAACAGCCCGAATGCGAGGAACAGCCCGACCCCCGCCGCGATCGAGCGGAAACCGGCCGTGACGAGCGACGGGTCACGGCGAAGCAGCCCGTAGCCGGCCATCCCCAGGCCGGTCCCGCCGGGCCCGACGAGAGCCCAGGCGTACGCCCACGTTGCCCACAGGCCGGTCAGGTTCTGGACGGCCAGGATGAGCCCGACGACGGTCGTGATCCCGCCCGCGACCGCGAGCCCGACGCCCTCGCGCCCGGCCTGGGTCACGCCCCACGCGAAGAGCAGGACGCCCGGGACGATGACGAACAGCGGCCAGCCCGCCTCGGCCAGGTCGAAGCCGACCAGGCGATCGGCCAGGAACAGGAGGCCGAGCCCGATGAGGACGACCCCGATGACGATCCCCCGCCGGCCCTCCGTCATCGGTTCATGCCATGGGCCCTGCTAGTCGCGAGCCGGCTCGGCGAGCTTGTGCTCGACGGCCCACAGGGCGGCCTGGGTTCGCGAGGCGAGGCCGAGCTTGCCCAGGATGTTCGAGACGTAGGTCCGGGCCGTCCGCTCGGTGATGAAGAGGGCCGCGCCGATGTCCTTGTTGCTCAGCCCCTGGCCGAGGAGACGGACGACGTCCTTCTCGCGCTCGGTCAGCGGCTCGACGGGCTCGCCCTCGCCGCTCTTCTTCGCCCGCATCCGCTGGGCGAGCAGCCGGGCGACCGCCGGATCGAGATGGACCTCGCCGGCGTAGGCGGCGCGGACGGCGGCCGCGACCTCCTCGGCCTCGGCGTCCTTGAGGACGTAGCCGGAGGCACCCGCCTCGAGGGCCGCGGTGACCTTCTCCTCCTCGATGAAGCTCGTCATCGTGACGATCTCGGTCTCGGGCCGCTCGGCCTTGATCCGACCGATCGCCGTGATCCCGTCCATGTTCGGCATCAGGAGGTCCATCAGGACGACGTCCGGCTCGAGACGGCGGGCCATCGCCACGCCCTCGCTGCCGTCGGCGGCCTCGCCGACGACCGTGATGTCGTCCTGCAGGTCGAAGAACACGCGCAGGCCCATCCGGACGACCGAGTGGTCGTCGACGATGAGCACGCGGATGCGGGCTTGATCCTCCACGTCACCTCCGGTGGATGCCGGCCGGCGGGAGCGGGTCGGGAGAGCGGTCGACATCGTCGAGTCTAGCAAGGAAGGGTCCTCCAGAACTCATGCGACCGATCGGCCCGAGGTCGAGACCACGGCGTCGATCAGCTCGTGCGGTCGGAACGTCTTGCGGGTGTACGCGTCGGCACCGCTTGCCTGGTCGTCGGTCGCCTCGGCCCAGTTCAGGACGAGGATCCTTGTCACCGGGCAGGCCTCCCGGAGGCGGGCGATCAGGGCGGCACCGGCGTCGATCCCCGGTAGCCGGGGGTCGACGACGATGACGTCGGGAGCGGCTTGGGCGGCGAGCCGGACCGCGTCGTCGGCGGTGCCGGCCGTGCCGACGACGAGACAGCGATCGCCGATGCACAGCAGGCCGGCCAGGCTCTCGCGGACGCAGTCGTCGGGATCGACGAGGAGCACGCGAAGCGGGGCCGGCACAACGGCGGGGTCGGTCATGCCCGAAGTGTCGGCCAGCGGACACCCGGTTCGACAGGGACCCCTGTCCTGAATCGGCCTACGTCATTCCGCCGACGGGGCGGCCGCGGCGGCCGCCCGGGCGATCGCCGCGTTCGGCACCACCACCTCGATCACCGTCCCCTCCGCCGGTCGCGAGGTGACCGTCAGGGTCGCTCCGATCTTGTCGGCCCTCGCCCGCATCCCGGCCAGGCCGAGGTGGCCCTCGGGCACCGCGCTCGCGTCGAAGCCCTTGCCGTCGTCGCGAATCGCGAGCAGGAGGCCGTCGCCGCGCCGATCGAGGGTCAGCCAGACCTGGCGGGCAGCCGCGTGCTTGACGACGTTGTGGAGCGCCTCCTGGGCGATCCGGTAGACGACCTCCTCGACCTCGAGCGGCAGCCGTTCCGACAGCTCGCTGGTGACGACGATCGGCAGCCCGATCCGACCCTGAAGCGCCGCCGTGTGGGTCCGCAACGCGGCCAGCAGGCCGTCGTTCTCGAGATTGCCCGGTCGGAGCTCGAAGATCAGCGCCCGCATCTCGGCGAGGGCCTCGCGCTGCAGCTCGCGCAACGATCCGAGCTTGACCTTCGCCTCGCCCGGGTCGCGGTCGAGGAGGAGCTCCGTCGTTCGCGTCACGAGGGTCATGCTGAACAGCGCCTGGGTCACCGAATCGTGCAGCTCCCGGGCGAGGTGGGCCCGCTCCTGGCTCGACGCGAGCTCGGCCGCCTGACGGCGGAGGTCCCGCTCCAACCGCTCGCGCGGACCGATGTCGCGCGTCGCGCCGTGGATCCCGACGAACACCCCGTCGACCGTGGTCCCGATTGAGCTCACCTCGACCGGCACCCGCTGGCCGTCACGGTGGATCAGATCGAGGCGGACGACCTGGCGCCGAGCCGGCTCCGCCACGAGGTCGTCCCAGCGCTGGGCCGCGGCCGGCATCGAGGCGGCGTCGACGATCCGCGAGAAGTGGCCGCCGACGAGCTCGGCAGGCGCGAAGCCCGTCACCTGTTCGATCGTCTCCGAGAGATACGTGAAGATCCCCTCGCCGTCGGTCGAGAAGATGATGTCGGGCGAGTTCTCGACGAGGAACCGGTAGCGCTCCTCGGACTCGCGCAGCTCCCGTTCCAGCCGGTCGCGCTCGCTCATGTCGCGGACGCTGCCGTTCGCCCCGGCGAACTGGCCGTTCTCGTCGCGCGTGCCGAAGGCGATGAACTCGGCCGGGATGGGATGGCCGTCGCGGTGGAGGAGGTTGAGGCGGCCGCGCAGCTCGCGTTCCTCGTCCATGCCGGTCGTCCAGTCGATCTCGGCGACGTCCCGCGACGAGGCGTGGACGAGCGCCCCGAAGTGCTGGCCGAGCAGCTCGTCGGGGCGCCAGCCCGTCAGGCGCTGGCACGTGTCGGAGACGAACGTGAAGCGGGCGTCGGCGCC
>DASUPH010000470.1:0-9545 GCA_036276275.1 Candidatus Limnocylindrales bacterium | reverse complement strand
CAGGTTCGTCAGCGGCGTCCGCAGCTCGTGGGCGGCGTTCGCGATGAAGTCGCGGCGCATCCGCTCCTGCTCCTCGAGGCTCGCCGCCATCTGGTTGAAGGAGTCGGCGAGGCTCGCGATCTCCTCGGGCCCGTCACGAGGTCCGGATCGGGGGCGAGCCAGTCGCGCTGACGCACGTCGAATTCCGCCTCCTCCAGACCCTCCTCGAGGCCGACGGTCGGGTCCTGAGCCGGGACCAACTCCTCGATGCCGTGTACGGCGCCGACCAGTCCGAGGTCCTCGATCGGACGATCGACGTCCACATCCGCCGACTTCGCGACAAGCTCGGCGACGATCCCGATGCGCCGCGCTACGTGGCCACGGTCCGCGGTGCGGGCTATCGATCCGCGCCGGTCGCTGGCTAGGCGGCGAGGCGGCCACATGGGCAACCGCGGCATCGCGTTCCGGATCGCCCTCGCGGCGCTGGCCTCGGCCGCGGTCGGGCTCGGGATCCTGGTCCTCGGCGTGACCGTCGTCGGCGGTCAGGTCTTCACCGACCTGATGATGAAGGCCGGCGATACCGCGCAACACGCTCGCGACATGTACGACCAGTCCGTCTCGACGGTCGTCATCGCCGCCGTGATCGTGGCCGCCCTGGCCAGCGTCGGCCTGGCCGTCGTCATGGCCCGGATGCTCGCTCGGCCGCTCCGCGAGGTCGGCGCCGCGGCCCGGCGAATCGCCGACGGCGACTACGCGGCCCGGGTCCCGCGCGAGGGCCCGGAGGAGATCGCCAGCCTCGCCGATTCGTTCAACCAGATGGCCGCCAGCCTCGAGGAGCAGGAGCGGATGCGGCGCGACTTCATCGCCAACGCCGCTCATGAGCTCCGGACGCCGCTCACGAACCTCCAGGGCTATCTCGAGGCCCTTCGCGATGGCGTGATCGTCGCGGATCGCTCGACCTACGAGTCGCTCTGGGACGAGGCCGAGCGCCTCGTCCGCCTGTCGCGTTCGCTCGACGCACTGGCCGAGGGCGACGCCGCGACCGGCGCGCCCGCACTCCAGCCCCTCGATCTCGCGGCCGCGATCCGCTCGGCCGTCGAGCTTGCGCAACCGGCGATCGAGCGGGCCGGGCTCGGCCTGACCCTCGAAGTCCCGGACACGCTGCCGGCCCGGGCCAATCCCGATCACCTCGCCCAGGTCCTCGGTAACCTCCTCTCGAACGCGATCCGCTACACGCCGGCCGGTGGCTCAGTCAGCGTCCGTGCCGAGCGCCGCCCGGTCGACCTGCTGGTCTCGGTCGCGAACACGGGCGAACCGATCCCGACCGACGACCTCGATCGCGTCTTCGAGCGCTTCTACCGGGTCGAGAAGTCGCGCGATCGCGCCCATGGCGGCGCGGGGATCGGCCTCGCGATCGTCAAGCAGCTCATCGAGGCCGGCGGCGGCCGCGTCGGCGCCGAGTCGACCGAGGGTCAGACCCGCTTCTGGTTCAGCCTGCCGGCGTAAGCTGGGGCCGCCTCACGGCAAGGCGATCGCCACCAAGCCGACACCGATCCCCGCCAGACCGAGCCACTGGATCGGCCGCAGGCGTTCGCCGAGGAACGCAACGGCGGCCAGGATCGTCACGGCCGGCCCGAACGACGAGGCCAGCCCGACGAGCCACGTCGGCGCCTGCTCGAGCCCGATCGAGATCGAGATCAGCCCCAGCGCATCGAGCACGCCGGCGCCCGCGACGAGCAGCCAGGCCCGGCGGTTCGGAGGCTCCGTGGCGGTGACGACCGCCCTGAACACGGGGTGGCGACTGATCAGGGCCAACGCGACCAGCCCCCCGGTCAGGACCGCGGTCACGCACCGTGACAGGGCGATCACGGGCAGCCACGCCGACGTCTCGATCGCCTCGGCGAGGCCGACGGTCATCACCGCGAACAGGACGAGCGACACGATCGCGAAGGCGACGCCGGGACCGGCCAGCCGGGTGTTGCGCCAGGCCGCATCGAACGCGACGCCGGTCATCACCACGCCGGTCGTCGCGACGACCGCGCCGATCGCCTGGAGGGGCGTGAGGCTCTCGGATCGAACGATCACCGCGAGGACGACCGTCAGGCCGCCGTACGCGGCGACCATCCCGCTGACGACCGCGATCGGACCGATCCGGAGGCCCGTGAAATAGGCGAGATACGCACCCGCGCCCACCAGGCCGACGAAGGCCGAGACGGCGATCGCACGCGGGTCGTTCGGCAGCGATGTGCCGCTGGCGGCGAGCATCGCGAAGAGGAGCACCGCGCTGATCACCTGGCCGCCGGCCGTCACGGCGAGGCTGCCGAGGCGCCGCCCAGCCAGGGCGCTGCCGATGTCCATCGTGCCCCAGGCGAGTGCGGCACCGAGCCCGGTGAGCAGTCCGAATGACATCGACGGAGGGTATCGGGCCGGCCGTCGGCGTGCGGACCCCGTGCTACCATTCGGGACCCGTCGGCCCCGCAGCGCCTCGGCGCGCCGGTCGGTCGGCCGTGGGGATGTAGCTCAGTTGGAAGAGCACCGCGTTCGCATCGCGGGGGTCAGGGGTTCGAGTCCCCTCATCTCCACCATTCACCGCCCGCCTCAGACGCCGGGCTTCGCCGTATCTAGCGCCCCGAGAGCCGCCCCCGGCGACGACGCCGCAGGGTGGCGACGAACAGGATGAGGCCGACGGCGAGCAGAGCAGCCGCGCCGAGCGCGAAGGCCCAGGCGGGCACGGCGATGTGGTCGCCGCCACCCTGGACGACATCCGTCAGGCCGCCGGCCGCGCCACCGCCCGAGTCGGTCACGATGGGTGCTTCGACGACGAGCGCGATGGCCGGGTTTTCAACGCGGACGCCGGCGGAGGCATCCTCGAGGGACAGCCGGATCGTGTAGGCGCCCGGGAGGAGGACTGCCGCGAGGGGCACCTCTACGAAGGTGTCCGTTCGGGCGTAGAACGTGTCCATCGGGACGCTCGCCCGGCTGACCGTGGCCGCGGCCGCGTCGATCAGCTCGAATGTCACCAGGGGCTTCAGCCGGATGTTGCCGGTGTTCGCGACGGCGACCGAGACGATCGACTTGCCGGCCACGACCTTGTGGCTGGCCGCGCCGATCGCGAGGGCCGGCGATCGCTCGCCCGGGACGGTGACGATGACCGCGACCGCCTGCCGGACGATCTGGTCGAGGACGACCTGGCCCGTGCCCGGGATCGGCCGGTCGTTCTCGAGGACCAGGCTGGTCGCATATTCGCCGGGTCCGGCGTCCGTCGGAACGGCGACGGCGAACGCCCGCCGGATCTGGGCACCGGCGGGAAGGTCGAGGACCTTGCTCGGGTAGTCGAGCCAGCGGGTGGTCAGGGTCGCCGGCTCGTCGCGGAGCCGCGCCCCGAAGCCGCCGTTGACGATCGTGTAGACGTCGCCCGCATAGGTTCGCGCCGCCAGCGGCGCCGTGCCGTCGTTGGCGATGTCGACCTCGAGGTGGCGCGTCTCGCCGGGCCGCATGGTGAGATCGAAGAACGATCCTGTCGCGCCCACCGGCCGAAGGGCCAGCTTCATCTCGACGTTCTGCCCGAAGGCGGCCGACGGCGCCCCGAGCGCCGCGACCGCCATCACGGTGGCGAGCAGCGGCAGCATGGCGAACCGCGGGCCGCGTGCGCGGCCCGCGGTCTGCCGAAGCGGTGTCAAGACCCTACGGAGCCGAGGTGATCGTGGTCGTGAGCGTGGCGGTGTACGTACCGACGCGGCTCATCGCCGGGATCGTCAGGGTGACGCCGAGGTCCTGGCTGTACGTGCCCTGGCCGTAGGCGGCAGTTGCCGAGATCGTCTTGCGCGCTGTGTCGAGCGTGCCGATCGGCGAGAGCGGTGGGACCTGCGGGCCCGTGGCCGCAGCAACGCCGACGCTCTGGCCCGCGATCATGGTCGGGACCGCGGCGGCGGACAGGGCGAAGTCGGAGGCCGGGATGTCCGTCCCGCCGTTGGCCGTGCCGACCCAGACGAACGCGGACGAGAGGATCGTCACGTTCCAGCCCGCGCCCGAGTCCGTGCTGTCGTCGACGGTCAGGACCATCGTGCCCGTCACGTCATGGGCGGCGTTCTGGTAGGCGACGCTGGCGAGGGTGAGATCTGCGACGCTCGCGGTGAGACCGCTGCCCGTGATGGCCTGGACGACGGTGTTCGCGGCAAGGGCCGGACCCGCGACGGTCGCGACCAGCAACGCGCTGATGCCGAGACCGAGTCCGATGCGCCGCTGAACCGAGCTCCTGTTCATGGTGGTCCACCTTGGGGTGTCGAATCGAGGTGGGCTCCGGAGCTCCCCCGTTGCGTCCCGTCGCCGGGTCGCCAGGGAGGTGTCCGCGACAGCGCCCTTCGGCTGTGCGTGTCGTCAGATTGGGCGGTACCGCTGCCCGGGGCTATAGGAAGGCTTCCGGCGCAACGCGGGCGCATGGCCGCTCGGGGGTCATCCGTATGCATCAGGCCCGCGACGCGGCCTTGGCGGCCCGGCCGGCGGGTGGCCTACCCGAGCCCGTGTCGGGCGACGAGATCCGGCACTCCACTGAAGTCGAACGACAGTCCGTAGCGCTCCGCGACGGCAGCCATGACCGCCGGATCCCGCTGGCCGCCGATCGCCGCGATCGCTGCGGCGAGCTCCACGAAATACCGCTCGAAACCGGCCGGGCTGATGATCTCGATCATCCGGGCCGGCACGGACGAGGCGTTCCACATCGCGTGCAGCTCACCGCGCGGCTTGACGATGTAGCCGCCGGCGCGGAGGGACACCTCCCGGTCCTCGGAACGAAAGCCGATTTCGCCCTCGACGACGTACGAGATCTCGTCCTCGCGGGTGTGGCGGTGGGGCGGGACCAGGACACCGGGGGCGAACGTGTGCTCGACGATCGAGACCGAGCCGGTCTCCGCAGCGGTCAGCCGCGTCGAGGCTGTGAAACCGGGCGTCAACGCGGCGTCCGGGCCATGGGGTTCGACGACGACGAGGCGAGCGGGCGAGGATACGAGCACGGGACCCTCCCTTGGACGTTCACGAGTCGATGGTGTATCGTGATTGGGATGATCTCGCCTTCCGGGCCGGCTGTCAATGGCTAAACAGCCACGTATTGCCAAAAAGCGACAGCCCTACCGCCTCCAGGCACGCGCTGCCGGCATGGATCGAACGCGCCAGCGCATCACCCGTGCCGCGGTCGAGTTGCACGGCACGATCGGTCCGGCTGCGACCACGCTGAGCGCCGTAGCCGAGAAGGCCGGCGTTTCGAGGGCCACCCTCTATCGCCACTTCCCGAACGAGGAGTCGCTGTTCACCGCGTGCAGCGCCGACTGGCTGGCCGCGAATCCGCCGCCGGACCCCGCTCGCTGGGCCGCGATCGCCGAACCCGAGCGACGCCTCGCGGCCGCCCTCGACGACGTGTATGGGTACTACCGATCGACGGCCGCGATGCGGGCGAACCTCCTCCGCGACATCGACGCGCTGCCGTCCCGGATCGCGGCCGGCGTCGCCGGCCTGCCCGACCGGATGCGGGCCGGTCTGGCGCCGGGCGGGCCCGACGACGATGGGCCCCTGGCTCGAGCCGCTCTTGGCCATGCCTTCGCCTTCGAGACGTGGCGATCGCTCGTCCAGCAGGGCCTCGACGACGTGCAAGCCGCGAACCTGATGGCGACGTTGATCGAGGCCGCTCGCGATGCGCGGAAGCGGGATCGGATCGTCCTCGTCGGGATGATGGGCTCGGGCAAGACGACGATCGGCCGTGAGCTGGCGCGGATCACCGGCTGGCCGCTCGTCGACAACGACGACCTGGTCCGCCGCCGCACCGGTCGCGAGCCGGCCGCGATCGCCGCCGAGGACGGCGAGGACGCCCTCCATGAGGCCGAGGCGGCGGCGTTCGGCGACGCCCTTCGCCGACCCATGCCGCTGATCGTCGGCGTCGCCGGAGCGATGGTCGAACGACCGGCCATGCGCGAGGCGATCCGGACGGCGGGTCACGTCGTCTGGCTGCGGGCCCGACCGGAGACGCTCCGGGCGCGGATCGGTCGTGGCCGGCATCGCCGACCGGAGGCGGTCGATCCCGGCTGGGTCGCGGCCCGCGCCTCGGAGCGCGAGGCGCTGTATCGCGAGGTGGCCGACCAGGTGATCGACGTCGACGAGGCCCGCCCGACGGAGATCGCGGCGGCGATCGTCGACGCGGCCGGGATCCCGTCGACCGCCCGGGTCCCCTCAGCCGGCTGACGCCCTCCCGGCCCCCGCCGAGGCCGCCCCGACCCCGGCGCCCGGCATCGTCGCGAGCGCGCCATGGAGCTCCAGGGAGTGACTCCGCAGCCAGCGCCGCCAGACCAGGTGATCCGGCCGGCGCGACGCGACGAGTGACCAGAACCGCGGCCCGTGGCCGAAGACCCGGAGGTGGGCGAGCTCGTGGACGACCACGGTCTCGAGCGCCTCGGGTGGAGCGAGGACGAGCCGCCAGCTGAACATCAGCCGGCCTTCCCGCGACGCGCTCCCCCAGCGGCTCTTCGGATCGCGCAGGGCGACGGTCCGCGGCGTGACCGCGAGCGCGGCCGCGTGACGGGCGATCTCGGCATCGATGACGACGCGGGCCCGCTCCCGGAACCACGTCTCGAGGACCCGATCGAGGCGCTCCCGGTCGCGCTCGAGGAGGCCGACGAGGAGCTCGTCGCCGCTCTCCCCACCAACCCGGGCGACGCTCGAGCGACGGCCGCGCCCGGCCACCATCCGGAGCCGATGGAGCTCGCCGCGATAGCGGATCGAGGCGCCGTCGGCGAGGCCGCCGCGGGCCGCGAGCTCGGCCTGCTGACGGGCCTGGCGCTCGAGATGACGGCGGATCCAGGCCTCCCGACTTTGCAGGAACTCGTCGATCAGCCGCTCCGGATGGGCCCAGCCCCGGCGGGTCGCCAGCGGGATCGTCACGACGAGGCCGCGATCCGGGTCGATCGTGATCCGGAGCCGCCGGGATCGGGCGGACCGATGGAGGACGTACGGCGGGACGGCCGAACCGGCGAGCCTCATCGCGGGCTTCGGATCAGCCTTCCGGCCAGCCGCCCCGTCTCGGCGCCGCCGACGACGGCCGCCGCCCCGCCGACGATCACGTGCTCGATGCCGAGCGGGTACTGGGCCGGCGTCTGGTCCGTGGCCGTGTCGATGACCGTCGCGGGATCGATGACGACGAGGTCGGCGATCGCGCCCTCGCGGACGATGCCGCGGTCGCGGAGGCCGATCTGGCGGGCGGGTAAGGACGTCATCTTGGCGATCGCCGTCTCGAGGGACAGCGTCCGGCGCTCGCGGACGTAGCGGCCGAGGACCCGGGCGGTCGAACCGTACGTGCGTGGGTGTGGCACGCCCTCGTCGAGAATCGGGTGGCCGGCGCGGCGGCCTTCGGCGTCCGTGCAGACCGCGATCCAGGGGACCGCGAGGATCGTCTCGACGTCGGCCTCGTCCATGCACTCGATGACGACGGCGGTGCCGAGGCGGTCGTCGACGAGAAGGTCGAACGCGATCTCGGCCGGCTCCCGGTCGGCCTCGGCCGCAAGCGCGGCGATGGTCCGGCCCGCCGTCTCCGGCCGTGCCCCGGACCACGAAATCCGGATCGCCTCCCAACCCGGGTCGCGAACGCTGTTTTCCCAGCCCGAGATCCCGCGCTCCATCTCGGCCTGGGCACGAAACCGGATCGCCGGGTCCTGGAGCGCGGCGACGGTCTCTTCGGGGTCGAGCGCGAGGAGCGCCGGCGGCAGGACGACCTGGAGGCCGGTCGCGGCGGCGGTGTACGGGTACTGGTCGGCGCCGACGTCGAGGCCCTCGGTCCGCGCCCGGTCCAGCACCTCGACGGCCTCGCCGCCACGACCCCAGACGGAGCGGGCGCCGGCCTTGAGGTGCGATACCTGGAGGCGAGCGCCGTCGCCTCCCGCCCGGATCGCGGCGATCGATTCGTCGAGCGAGGCGAACAGGCCCGCGGCCTCGTTGCGCATGTGGGTCGAGTACACGAGCCCGCGCCGGGCGACGACGCGGACGAGGGTCTCGACCTCGGCCGGCTCGGCGTACAACCCGGGTGCGTAGATCAAGCCGCTCGAGAGGCCGATCGCACCCGCGTCGAGGGCACGCTCCAGCTCGCGGACCATCGCCGCGAGCTCGACGTCGGCGGGTGCACGGGCCTCCGATCCGAGAACGGATGCCCGGATCGTGCCGTGCCCGGCGAGGATCGCGACGTTCGGCCCGAGCTTCGTCGCGTCGACGCGGTCGAGGTACTCGGCGAAGGTCCTCCAGCGCGGCGTCAGGCGAAGCGTCGCGAGCTCGACGTCGATCGCCGCGCGTCCGATCGGCGTCAGCGGCGCGAGGCTGAACCCGCAGTTGCCGCTGACCTGGGTCGTGAACCCCTGGCGGAGGTGGCTCGCGAGGGCCCCGTCGACGAACAGCGAACCGTCCGAGTGGCCGTGAGGATCGATGAAGCCGGGTGCGACGACGAGCCCGGCGGCATCGATCACGAGCTCGACGTCACCGGCTTCGACGGCCGACAGGTCGCCGACGGCCAGGATCCGGTCGCCGAGGACGCCGACGTCGGCAGGTCGGGCGGCGGAGCCGGTCCCGTCGACGAGCAACCCGCCGCGGATCAGGAGGTCGAACGGCATCGACCTCGATGGTGACACATCACGCGAGGTCGAACGGCTCCGTGAGCCCGCGGGCTAGGCCTCGGCGATGACCCCGATCGAGATCCGGAAACCGGCTCGGCGCTGGAGCGGCGGCATCAGGGTGCCCTGACCGACCGGGCTGTCGCCCGGGAACCAGCGCACCCATTCCTCGTTGAAGCCGTCGAACTCCGTCGCCTCGCGGAGCGACCAGTTCGCCCAGACGACCTTCTCGAGGCAGGTGCCCGCCTCTTCGAGCTTGGCCTTCAGGTTCTTCAGGCACTGCCGGGTCTGGTCCTTGATCTGGCCGCTCATCACCTGGCCGGTGTCGGGATCGACGGGGCCGACGGACGAGACATAGACCATCCCGCCGGCCGTGCGGGCCTTGCCGAGGCCGATCGTCAGCGGCGCGAGATCCGCCTCCGACTGCCCACCGGCGCCCCAGCGACCCTTGAGCGGGACGACCGAGCGCGGGGCGTTCGGGTCCTCCGGCGGGATTCCGAACTCGCCCGGCGGCAGCGTCACGCCCGACTTCTGGAACTGGCCCATGAACGTCGGCCGGATCCCGGTCGGCGCGAGCTCGCCCTCGATCTTCCCTTCGACGATGCCCGTCTGCTTGAAGGCGAAGATGTCCTGGGTCAGGATCTCGTCGTCCTCGATGCCGAAGACCTCGGTGATGTTGACGATCTTGCGCGTGCCGTCCTGGAGGCGGGCGGTGTGGACGATCAGGTCGACGGCGGAGGCGATCTGCTCGCGGATCGCCCGCAGCGGCAGCTGATAACCGGTCATCAGGACCATCGTCTCGAGCCGCCGGAGCATGTCCTTGGGGCTGTTGGCGTGGCCGGTCGAGAGCGAGCCGTCGTGGCCGGTCGTCATGGCCTGGAGCATGTCGAGCGCCTCGCCGGATCGGCACTCGCCGACGATGATCCGGTC
>DASUPH010000469.1:0-8015 GCA_036276275.1 Candidatus Limnocylindrales bacterium | reverse complement strand
CGAAGTGGCGCATGATCGCTTCGAGATCGTGGCCGTCGAACCCGGCCGCGATCGATCGAAGGATCTGCACCGCGTCATCGTGGTCCATGATCGTCCTCCGCGTGCGCTTCGATTGCTATCCCTGACGAAGGCCGAGGAAGTTGCCGTCCGGGTCCCGGAACCACGCGCCGCGCGCCGGCCCGAGCTGGGCGATGTGGTTCGTCGTGGCGAGCGGTCCCTCCGTGTAGTCGACGAACTGGACGCCCCGTGCTTCCAGGTCGCGGACCGTCGCCTCGATGTCGGCCACCTCGAAGTGGGCCAGGGTGTGCTCCGTGACGAGTCCGGGCCGTCGGAAGATCGACAGCTCGCTGCGATCACCGCAGCGGAACCGGATCGAGGCGGGGTTCGACCAGAGCTCCGTCAGGCCGAGGGTCTCGACATAGAACGTCCGCGACCGTTCGAGATCGCCGACCGGCAGCGTGGCCACGACCATCGTTGCGCCGTCCATGGTTCGCCCTCCAACGTGGTTTCACCGGGAATTCGAGCAACTGCAGCGGATCCACATCATGGGGGTGGCAGCCCCGGCGCGGGGCGGCCCACGGGAGGGCAGTCCGCGACCGCTCGCCACCCCAGAGGCGCCCCATGGCGTGATCGGCACCAGCTCGATCATCGGCGGCTACCCGCTGCCCGACGTGATCTCGCGCTTGCGGCGCGCGACGAAGGCGGCAATCCCATCGGCGGCCGCTGGATCGAGCGGCGGCGGCTCCGACTCGGCAAGGAGCTGTTTCCAGATCCGGTTCGCGCGTTCGGTGGCGGTGTGCGCGCCGTCGTCGGCCCACGTCTCGAAGTTCCGCCAGTCGGACAGGATCGGCTGGTAGAACGCCGTCTCGAACCGCTCCAGGGTGTGGGCGGAGCCGAAGAAATGACCGCCCGGCCCGACCTCCGCGATCGCGTCGAGCCCGAGCGACGCCTCGTCGACGGCGATCGGCTGGAGCACCTCCGATATCATCTGGAGGATCTCGGCGTCGACGATCAGCTTCTCGTACGACGCGGTCAGACCGCCCTCCAGCCAGCCGGCGCCCTGGTAGAGCAGGTTGACCCCGCCCATCACGGCGCCCCAGACGGCCATCTCGGACTCGTAGGCCGCCTGGGCATCGACGACGACCGACGCCGTCGCGTTCGACGACCGCCACGGCAACCGATAGCGGCGCGCCATCTGGCCCGAGGCGATCGCGCCCTTGACGTACTCGGGTGTGCCGAACGCCGGCGACCCGGTCCGCATGTCGACGTTCGAGGTGAACGCGCCGTAGACGACCGGCGCCCCGGGTCGGACGAGCTGGGTGAGGACGACGCAGAACAGCGCCTCGGCGTTCTGCTGGGCGATGGCGCCCGCGAGTGAGACCGGACTCATCGCCCCGGCGAGGGTGAACGGCGTCGCGACAACCGCCTGGCCGGCCGCGGCCATCGCGATCAGGCCCTCGCTCATCGGCCCGTCGAGGCGGAGGGGCGAATTCGTGTTGATGATCGTGATCAGCGACGGCTCCCGCTCGAGGGTCTCGCGGTCGACGCCGCGAGCTATCGCCACGACCTCCAGCGCGTCCTCGACGACCGTCGCCCCGAAGCCCAGACAGTGCCACGTCTTGTCGAGGGTCGTCGCGAGGAAGCCGTACATGTCGAGATGGCGCGTCTCGACCGGCAGGTCGGTCGGCTCGAGCGGACCGCCGGCCTCCTGGTGGATGACGTTCAGGGCTCCGATCAGCCGGACGTAGGCCTGGAAGTCGGCCCAGTTGCCGGCTCGCCGGCCGCGGTCGAGATCGCTGACGAAGGCCGGGCCGCCGACGGACGAGAAGACGAGGCTCCGCCCACCCAGGATGACGTTTCGCTCCGGGTTCCGGGCGTGGAGGGTGAACTCCGCCGGCGCGGTCGCGATCCGCGCCTCGACGAGGGCGGGATCCAGGCGGACGCGACGGTTGGCCCGGTCGACCGTGGCCCCGTCGGCCGCGAGGAGCTCGATCGCCCGGTCGCCGAGGACCTCGACCCCGACCTCGGCCAGGATCCGGAGCGACGTCCGGTGGATCTCCTCGACGTGATCGGCCGTGAGCACCTCCAGCGGCTGGAACGGGTTGGTCAGCCTCCGAAACGGCAGCTGCGGGATCCCGCCGCCGACGCGGCGATCGCGCCGGCGATGGGCGACGGGCTCTGCGGTCACGCTCCCGGCCGCTCGTCCGGTGACGGAGTCGGGAAGATCGGGCGGAGCGCCCGCTGGGCACGGCGGATCTTGCCGCGGGCCGAATTGAATTCAGCGACGACGACGATGATCACGACGAACAGGGACGCGGCCAGCGTCAGGATCGAATCAGGAGAGGCGAACCGGATCAGGACGAGAGCCGTGATCGCTCCGGCCACGACCCCGTTGAGGACCATGACGAGCGTCGGCGTACCCGCGATCAAGTGGACCAAGGGGGCCGTCCCCGGTGGCACAGCCATCGTGATCCCGACCCCTGGCGCGTCGTCGTGGACGCCCATGACGAAGTAGGGCTCGAGATCGGGCGCGATCTCCAGGTACGCGGCGCGGATTCGGTTCATCCCGATCACGGTGACGGCATCGTGGTAGTTCGTGGCTCCCATCCGCAACCAGGTCCCGATGCCCACGAAGAGGTCGACTGGCAGGACCACCAGGGCCACGACGAAGAACGCGTCGTGAAACCCATCGACGCCGCCGATCAGGCTCAGGGCCACGATCGAGCCGGACAGCGTCGACAGGAACATTCCCGCCCGAGCGAAGGACTCGTTCCACGCCAGGCTCCTCGACGCCAGTAACGACCAGTGCTCGGTCGAGAGGATCTGCAGGCGGATCTGGACCGGCGACGCGACGGCGGCCGACGTCGGGCCGGGCTCGGCCGGAACGCCGGCGCTGCGCTGCTCGAACGTCATCGAGAACCCCTCCAACGGACCTTCGGAGGCCAGTATCGGCGCTCGGGCGTCAGGCGGGAACGGCGGACTCGGCGGCTGCGACGAGGCGCTCGGCCGCATCGGCGACCTGGTCGCGGGTCACGTCGAGATGGGTCACCGCGCGGATCGTCCGCGGGCCGAACGCGACGACGAGGACGCCCGCCTGGCGAGCGGCGGCGATGACGGCGGCTGCGTCGGGGGCGTCGGGGGCCAGCGAGAAGACGACGATGTTCGTCTGGATCGCGCTCGGATCCAGCACGACCGCGGGGCTGGCGGCGAGGCGGTCGGCCAGGAGCCGGGCGTTCGCGTGGTCCTCGGCCAGCCGCCCGAGGTGGTGGTCAAGGGCGTAGTCCGCGGCCGCAGCGAGGATCCCGACCTGGCGCATCGCGCCGCCGGCCATCCGCCGGTAGCGGACCGCCGCGGCGATGAAGGCCGTGGATCCTGCGAGCATCGAGCCACCCGGGGCGCCGAGCCCCTTCGAGAAAGCGACCGAGACGACGTCGAACGGCCGGGCCAATGCGGCGACGTCCACGCCGAGCGCGACCGCCGCATTCCAGAGGCGGGCGCCGTCCAGGAAGCTCGCGACGTCATTCGCCCGGGCGACCTCGGCGATCGCCGTCCCTGTCGCGACGTCGACGACGACGCCGCCGGCCCGGTTGTGGGTGTTCTCGACCGAGACCAGCGTGGTCGGCGGATAAAGCATGTGGCCGCGCGGCTTGCGGGCGGCCAGGAAATCATCGGCGCTGAACCGTCCGCTCGCCCCGATCTCGGTCAGCTGGACCCCGCTGTTCGCGGCCGCCGAGCCTGTCTCGTGCCACAGCGCGTGGCCTTGTCGGGCGAGGAGCACCTCGTCGCCCGGTCGGGTCAAGGTCCGGATCGCGACCTGGTTCGCCATCGTCCCGGTCGGCAGCCAGAGGGCGGCCTCATGGCCGAGCATCGCCGCCACCCGCTCCTGGAGCCGGTTCGTCGTCGGGTCCTCGCCGAACTGGTCGTCACCGACCTCTGCGGCGGCCATGACCGTGCGCATCGCCGCCGTCGGACGGGTGACGGTATCGGAGCGGAGATCGATCGGCGCCATGGTCGAAGCCTACGTCGTCCGCGAGGAGCGCTGCGAACGCGGCCGATTCGAGCTGGCGGCGCGATCCTCCTCCGGCCACGATACGCGACGGGCGGCCTGTCGTACGCTGGTCGCATGGCAGCGGACACGCCCCGGCGCAGTGGCGAGCGCCCGGTGTTCGGGCGCGACGTGGCCGACGCCGCGTGGCGCCCGACCGCGGACCTGATCGCGGATTCGCGCTTGGCGGGCCTGCTCCGGGCGACCGGCGAGCCGACGCTCGACGCGCTCCAGGCGAGGGCCGTCGCCGATCCGGCGTGGTTCTGGGGAGCGGCCGTGGACGATCTCGGGCTCGACTGGCAGCGCCGGCCGACCGAGGTGATGGACGCGACGGGTGGCTCCGAGTGGACCCGCTGGTGGCGCGGCGGCGCCTTCAACTACGCGGACGCCGCCGCCGAGCCACGGGCGGCCCGCGATCCGGGCGGCGAGGCGATCGCCTGGGAGGGTGAGGACGGCGAAGTCCGACGCCTGACGAATGCGGAGCTCCGCGACGCCGTCGGCGGGGCGGCCCGGATGTTCGCGGCCGCGGGCGTCCGGCCGGGCGACCGCGTCGGGATCTTCCTGCCGATGCTCGTCGAGACGGTGATCGCGACGCTTGCCCTGGGCCGTCTGGGGGCGATCTTCAGCCCGATCTTCTCCGGCTACGGAGCGCCGGCGGTCGCGGCCCGCCTCAACGACTGCGAGGCGAGCCTCCTCGTCACGGCCGACGGCTTCCTGCGTCGTGGCAACCCCGTGCCGATGAAGGCGATCGCCGATGCCGCGGCCGCCCTGGCACCGAGCGTCGCCCGGGTGATCGTGGTCCGCCGGCTCGGCGATCGCGCACCCGCCACACCCTGGACCGCGGACCGCGATCGCTGGTGGGACGAGGCGAGCGCGGCGGCGGCCGACGATCCCGAGCCGGTCCGTCGCGACACCGACCCCGAGACGCCCTACATGTTGATCTACACCTCGGGCACGACCGGCAAGCCCAAGGGCGCCGTCCACGTCCACGGCGGCTTCCCGATCAAGGGCGCCCAGGACCTCGCCCACACGTTCGACCTGCGACCGGGCGACGGCCTGTTCTGGTTCACCGATCTCGGCTGGATGATGGGCCCGTGGGCGATCTCCGGGTCGCTCCTGCTCGGCGCCCGCCTGATCCTCTACGAAGGCGCCCCCGATCACCCCGGGCCGGATCGGCTGTGGGAGCTGGCCGCTCGCCACCGGGTGACCCATCTCGGGCTCAGCCCGACGGTCATCCGGGCCCTGATCCCGCACGGCGCGGAGCCCGTCCGCGCCCACGACCTCGCTGGCCTCCGCGTCCTCGGCTCCACGGGCGAACCGTGGGACCCGGAGAGCTGGTGGTGGTATTTCCGGGTGGTCGGCGGCGGTCGCTGCCCGGTCGTCAACTACTCCGGCGGGACGGAGGTCTCGGGTGGGATCGTCGGGTGCAACCTCCTCACGCCGATCCGGCCGGCGTCGTTCAACGGTCCGTGCCCGGGGACCGCCGCCGATGTCGTCGACGCGGCCGGCATCTCCCTTCGCGGCGAGGTCGGCGAGCTCGTGATCCGGGCGCCCCAGCCGGGCATGACGCGCGGCTTCTGGAACGACCCGGAGCGCTACCTCGAGACCTACTGGCAGCGCTTCCCCGGAACGTGGCTCCACGGCGACTGGGCGATCGTCGACGACGACGGCTACTGGTACATCCGAGGCCGCTCCGACGACACGCTGAAGGTGGCCGGCAAGCGGGTCGGGCCGGCGGAGGTCGAGGCCGCCGCCACGGCCCATCCGAGCGTCGTCGAGGCGGCGGCGATCGGTGTCCCGCACGACGTGAAGGGCGAGACGATCGTCGTCGTCTGCACCCTCCGCCTGGGCGAGACGGACGACGACGAGCTCCGGGCCGCGATCGGCCGGCGGGTCGTGGAGGACCTCGGCAAGCCGCTGAAGCCGGAGGCGGTCGTCGTCGTCCCGGCCCTCCCGAAGACCCGCTCGGGCAAGATCATGCGACGGGTCGTACGGGCGGCCTGGCTCGGCCTCGATCCCGGCGACCTGTCGGCGCTCGACGACCCGTCGACGATCGAGGCGATCCGCCGGGCGGGGCCGACGGGTGGGACGTCCCGCTAGACTTCGGGCATGATCGAGGCCGTCGTCGACAAGGACATCGTCACCTGGGACGCCCTCCACGACATGGTCACCGACCTGGCGGCGAAGGTCCGCGGCGACTACGACGTGCTGCTGGCGATCACCCGCGGCGGCCTGGTGCCGGCCGGGATGCTCGCCTATCGACTGGGGATCCGGAACATCCTGGTCGCCGCCGTCGAGTACTACGACGACGAGGGCCGGCCCGGCCCGCGGCCGACGTTCCTCCAGTTCCCAGCCGATCCGCAGCTCCGCGGCCAGCGGGTCCTGATCGTCGACGAGGTCTGGGACAGTGGTACGACGATCCATGCCGTGACCGAGCGGGTCCGCCAGGCGGGTGGTCAGCCGACGACGGCGGTCCTCCATTACAAACCGACCCACTCGCGGGTTCCGGGCGCGCCGGACCATCACGTGGTGACGACCGATCGATGGGTCGTCTATCCGTTCAAGGCGGGCAACTGACGCCGGGCGAAAGAGGACCGATGAGAACGCGGCCCGGCCGCCGTCTGAACATTCGACCAGACCGGATTCCGTTGGAGGGACTCCCGTGACGCGAACGATGCTCCTCGTCGGCACCTCGAAGGGCGCCTTCATCCTCGACGGCGACGGCGACCGCACGTCGTGGTCGATTCGCGGGCCCCTCTGCGAGGGCTGGCCGATCCACGATCTCCAGTGGGATCCGGCGACGCGCACGATCTACGCCGGCGGCGGCTCGATCTGGTACGGCCCGGCCGTCTTCCGGAGCGACGACCTCGGCGAGACCTGGAATCACTCGTCCGAGGGGCTGACCTACGGCGACGACGGCCCGAAGATCCCGACTGTCTGGAACGTGACACCGGCCCATGGCTCGCTCTACGCCGGCGTCGAGCCGGCCGGCCTGTTCCGGAGTGACGACGGCGGCGCCACCTGGAGTCACGTCGCGGGCCTCCGCGAGCATCCCAGCCGTCCCGGCTGGCAGCCGGGCGCGGGCGGCCTGATCTGCCACACGATCGTCCCCCACCCGACCGACGCCGACCGGATGTGGATCGCGATCAGTGCCGTCGGTACGTTCGAGACCGAGGACGGCGGCGCGACCTGGGAGGCACGCAACAAGGGTGTCGTCGCCTGCTTCGCGCCGGATCCGCACCCCGAGACCGGCCAGTGCGTCCACAAGCTCGTCATGGCCGCCGGCCAGCCGGATCGGCTCTACCAGCAGAACCATTGCGGCGTGTATCGCTCGGGCGATGGCGGCAGGAACTGGGAGGACGTGAGCAAGGGCCTGAGCTCGGAGTTCGGGTTCGTGTTCGGCACTCACCCGCGCGATCCGGACACGGGCTGGGTCATCCCCTTGAGCCATCCCGAGGAAGGTCGCTTCGCGCCAGGCGGTGCGCTCGGCGTCTGGCGGACCCGGGACGGCGGCGACAGCTGGCAGCGTCACGGCGAAGGCCTGCCGCAGGAGAACGCCTTCGTCGGCGTCTACCGCGAGGCGCTGGCGGTCGATCGGCTCGATCCGGCCGGGGTCTTCTTCGGGACGAGCACGGGCCAGCTGTACGGGTCGAACGACGAGGGCCAGAGTTGGTCGCGCATTGCCGACAACCTGCCGCCGATCTGGGGCGTCGAGGTCGTGGCGCTCGACTGAGCGTCGACCGATGGCGACCGTGATCCTGCCACGCTCTCTCGTGTCGCTGATCCCGGGCACGGAGCGCACGACCGAGATCGAGGCGTCGACCGTGGCCGAGGCGATTGACCGGCTCGACGAGCGGACACCCGGGCTCCGCAACCGGCTCGTCGATTCGGGGCCGACGATCCGCCAGCACATCAACGTCTACGTCGACCACGAGCCGGCGGGCCTCGATACCCCGGTGGGGCCGGATTC
>DASUPH010000468.1:0-6927 GCA_036276275.1 Candidatus Limnocylindrales bacterium | reverse complement strand
GTCGACCCGTTCGGCAACACCCTGGAGCTCGCCCAGTTCGAAGCGGACCACTGGTAGCCCAATCGTGAGGGCGTTGCGGCTCGACGCCGACTGGGAGCCGCGGTCCGGGGCGGGCGCCGCGCTCGATCCGGCCGACTCGTTCGCCCGGCTCGGTCGGCGCGGGAACCAGGTCTGGCGCAACCCGCGGATCGCCGTCGTGAGCCTGCCCGACCCCTCACCCTCGTCGGACGAGGTCGTCATCCGCGTTCGTGCCTGCGGGATCTGCGGGTCGGACTTCCATCTCGTCGAGGCGGACGACGACGGCTACATGCTGTACCCGGGGCTCGTCCGCACACCTGTCGTCACCGGCCATGAGTTCGCCGGGGTCGTGGAGGCGGTCGGGCCGGACGTCCGCGATTTCGCGCCCGGCGACGCGGTCTGCGCGGAGGAGATCGCGTGGTGCGGCGACTGCCTCGCCTGCCGTGCCGGGCGACCGAACAATTGCGTCCGGATCGAGGAGCTCGGCTTCAGCTTCGACGGCGCGCATGCCGAATACGTCGTCACCCGGGCTCGCTACTGCTGGTCCCTCGCGCCCCTCCTCGGGGCGGGCATCGCCGGCGATCGAGTGTTCCAGCTGGGCGCCCTCGTGGAGCCGACGGGCGTCGCTTACGTCGCGATGTTCGTGAGCGCCGGCGGGTTCATGCCCGGCTCGTCGATCGGCGTCGTCGGCGCGGGGCCGATCGGGCTCGCGGCGATCGCCCTGGCGCGCGCGGCGGGCGCGGGCCGGATCGTCGCGTTCGAGGTCAGCGATCGCCGCCGTGCCCTCGCGACGGCGATGGGCGCCGATCAGGTCCTCGATCCGCATGCCCTCGGGCCGGACGGGTTCGCGTCGGCGGCGCGCGAGATCTCCTACGGACGCGGCATCGACCTGTGGGTCGAGGCCAGCGGCGCCGCGGGCGTCGCCGAGATGATGGCGGCGTCGCTCGCGCCGGCCGGCAGGCTCGTCCTCGTGGGTCGGGGTCCGCACACGATCGACCTCGACCCCGAGTGGCTCATCGTGCGCGGCGCGGGCATCCAGGGCTCGATCGGGCATTCCGGGTCGGGGACCTTCGGCCACGTGATCGACCTGATGGCCGCCGGACGGCTCGACATGACGCGCATCGTGAGCGCCACGGTCGATCTCGACGGTGCGGCGCGTCTACTTGATGGAACACCGCGCCGCGATTCGGGAAAAACGCTGGTCGTCCCGTAGCGACCGTGTCTGGGTCGTGATCAGCCGGAGATTTCGGCTCGTTCCGCCGTTGGAGCCGGCGTAGGCCCTGTGGCCGGGCACAGATCTGTCGACCAACTGCACCGGACAATGTTCCTATGATCGGCCTGGCCCTACCGTACGGGTCCTGGGCTGATGTACCCTGCGGGCCCGGTGGCGGGGACCGCAGGTTGGCGCGCAGCACCATGCCGTGGGCCTTGCACCGCCGCCATCGTCTTGGGGACACCGCCGTGCGGACGATTGCCGTCGTCAACCAGAAGGGGGGAAGCGGCAAGACCACGACCGCGGTGAGTCTGGCCGCGGTGCTCGCCGAGCGCGGCTATCCCACGCTTCTCATCGACCTCGATCCGCAGGGAAGCGCCTCGACCTGGCTCGCGGAGACCCGCCCTGACGATCGTCGTCGCATCTACGCGTTCGTGGAGACGCAGGACGTTGATGCCGTCGCGGTGCGGACGAGGATCCCCGGCCTCGCGATCGTGCGCTCCTCGGCGGGGCTGCTTGCGGCCGAACGAACCCTGAAGGCCGATATCAGCCTGGGCGTCCTGCGGGCCGTCCAACGATTGCGACCGGATTGGGCATTCGTGATCATCGATTGCCCGCCGTCCCTTTCCTACCTGTCCGTCGGCGCCCTGATGGCCGTCCGCGAGGTGATCATCCCGGTCGAAGCTCATTCCATTGCCCTGCCGGGCGTGGCCGCGGTCGTCGGCGAGATGGGGCGCATCCAATCCACGCTCAATCCCGGTCTCCGGAATCCGCTGATCGTGGCCTGTCGGGTGAATCGAACCTTGCACGCGAGGCAGGTCGTCGATGAGCTGGACCGCACGTATGGCTGGCGGTTGGCTCGAACAACGATTCGCGAGAGCATCCGCCTGGCAGAGGCCGAGGCCGCCCGACTGCCGATCACGGCCCACGCTCCCGAGTGCGGCGCGTGTCTCGACTATCGCCTCCTGGCAGATGAGCTGGTGGAGCGCGGAGAGCTCCCGGAATCCATCCCGCGCCGTGAATCGCGGTGGCGCCGCTTGTTCACGCGCTCCGCGCACGTCGCAGCGGTGAAGGGCCGGGCAATCTGAAGGCGATGACGCAGGAACAGGTGCTCCTGGTCATCCTCGGGATCCTCATCGTCGCGAACGTGTTCCTGGTTGCGTCGATCCCGTACCGGACGCGCCGCCGGCCACGATCCGCGGGTGAACAGCGCCAGACCGGCTCGCGTCGCGATCCGGCCGGCCGCGGCGATCCTCCGATCGCTGACGACGCCCCCGCCGCCGCCGCGATCGAGGCCTTCGTCGCCAGCGTCTCGAACGGCTCGACGGGCAGGACCCGCCCGCCGCCGCCGTGGGAAACGACCCCCAGCGGCCGACAGCCGAGCGCGGGCCCAGCTTCTGCCATCACGGTCACACCCCTCCGGACGACCGAGGCTGCCGCGCATCCTGGATCAAGCCCTCCGGAACTCGCGGACGCGGCCACGTGGTCCCGAGCGATCCGTGAGGAGTCGGCGCGCGCGGCCCGCTACGCGCATCCGGTCACGGTCGTCATGGCCGAATTGCCCCACCTCGACGTCCTTGCCGATCGATTCGGTCAAGGCGTTGCCGACCGAGTCGCCTCCGAGGCTGCCCGGGTGCTGATCTCGGAGGGTCGCGCCGCGGACCGAATCGCCCGGCTGGGCGATGCGCGTTTCGGCGTCCTGCTGTCGGAGACGGCGGAGCTCGCGGCCGCCGGCTACATCGAGCGGGTGCGGGCTGCCATCGACACCTGGCTGGAGTCGACGGGCCTGTCCACTCGACTGTCGCTCGGCTGGGCCAGCCCGGCCGAAGGAGGCGACGTCACGGCCGCGGCGATCGCAGCTGAACAGCGGATGCACGATTCCGAGCATCGCCCAACCCCCGAGCGCGTTCCGGCCCGGAGCTCGACCAAGGGCAATTGAGGATTGATGAGGCCGACCGTCGCGCCATCCCGGCGAACACATTGCTGTCGGCCAGGCTCGAATCACTGAGCCCGTCGCCACGGCGATCGCGGTCGCGACGAGCGGCGGAGGACCAGGGTTCAGCCAGAGGCGCCTTCGGTCGTGGCCCGCTGCGGGGTCTCCCTGGGCAGCCTTCCGGCGACGACGCGTCCGCCGCGGATGAGGGCGAGCGCCGACAGCCGCTGCCCGGCGGGAGCGTCCATCAGACGCGGGTCGTTCGCCAACACGGCCAAGTCGGCGCGACCGCCAACCTCCAATGACGCGTCTGGCGGCCAGAGGACATCCGGGCCCTCGCCAAGCGCCACGACGCTCGCACCCCGGAGGTCGATGACGTGCGAGTCGCCGCGCGATGTCTCCCGCACCTCGTCGTCACTCCCAATTGCGATCACTGTATCTGCGGCCCAGGCGATCGCCGTCACGTCCGGCTCGTCGCGACCAGAGATGACGGTGCCCCGAATCAGGAGCGTGTAACGGTGCGTCACGGTCGGAGGTTACCCATCTTCGATCGATCGGGCGATCCGCGAGGCTGACAGCGATCGTTACGTGTCCGAGCCCGGCTGTCCAGGCTGCTCCGGGCCGATGCGGTACGGCCGCATCATCTCGAGAGCGCGCTCGTTTGGCATACGTTTCTGCAGGTCGGATACCTGATCCCAGCGGATGATGAGTATCTCCATGTCAACACTCGGACCAGGGACGACACCTTTGGTCAGAGTTCGCTCGACCTCGATCGTCGCCACTGCAAAACGAACAAAGGCCATTCTCGGTCATCGACGTCGAGTTGGGTCCGTGCTCAATGATCCAATTGCGCCATTGTGATGCGTCGCAGGGAGTGGAGCCAGTAGCAGGAGCTAGCGCTCGAAGGCGACCTCGCCGGCCTCGAGGACGAGCCGGGGGCGAGCGGTCGACAGAACGCCGCCAGGGACCGTCGGCGCATCGACCACCGCCGCGGGCACGATCATCAGGTCCGCCCAGTGGCCGGGGGCCAGCCGTCCCCGGTCGGGCTCTCCGGCGGCGAGCGCGGGATGAAGACAGTGGGCGCGAATCGCCATGTCGAGCGTCAGTGCCTCATGAGCCCCGAAGACGTCGGCGGGCGGCCAGCTGGGATCTGAACGCGTCACCGCGATCGCCAGCCCAGGCCACGGGTCGACGCCCTCGTACGGCGCATCGGCGCCGAAGGCGAGCAATCCGCCGCGCCGCGCGACGGTTCGCCAGGGGTAGCCGATGCGTTCCGCCCGATCGCCGACTCCGGCCCGGGCCCAGCGGGCATCGCCCCGGAGATGGATCGGCTGGACCGAGGCGCCGACGCCGAGCTCATGGAACCGACCGACATCCGCTGGGTCGACGAACTGGAGGTGCTCGATCCGGTTCGGCACCGTCGTGGCGCCCGTGACCGGTGCCAGAGCGTCGAGCGCCGTCCGAACCGTCGCGTCGCCGATCGCGTGGATCGCCGTCGCGATCCCCGCCGCCGCGGCCCGGCTCGCCAACCCCGCCATCTCCGTGGCGTTCGTCGTGGGTAGACCGCGCGGGCCGGTCGGGGGCGCGCCCCGCTCGTCGTCGGGCTCCCATGGCTGGAGGAGGAACGCCGTGCGGGAGAAGAGAGACCCGTCTCCGAAGATCTTCAGCCAACCGAATCTCGCTCGGTCGGATTCGCCAAGCGGCGCGCCACTTCGGAAGCCGGCTTCGATCGCTACGCCGAGCGCTTCGGTTCGGATGGACGCATGGACGCGAACCGGTAGGCGACCGCTGTCCGCGAGGTCGCGAACGATTGAGATCCCGCCGGTCAGGTCGATGTCGGGGACGAGCTGGGCGAGGTCGTGGACAGCGACGATCCCGTACGCGAGCAGCCCTCGACAATAGGCCTCGATCGCCGCCGCGAGCCACTCCCGGGTGGGCTCCGGCGCGTGGCGCGTCACGAGCTTCGATGCGCCCTCGTGGAGCATCCCGGTCGGCCGACCGTTCTCGTCGCGGCGAATCCGTCCGTCCGGTGGATCGCCTGTTGTCGCGTCGATCCCGGCCGCCGTCAAGGCCGCCGAGTTGACCCAGACCTGGTGCAGTTCGTGCGACCACAGATACGCTGGCCGGCCCGCTACGACGCGGTCGAGATCGGCGGCCGTCGGCCAGTCGCCCCAGCGCGCGACATCCCAACCGGTGCCCTCGAGCCAGGCTCCATCGGGTAGTCGGCGATGCGCCGCTGCGACGATCTCGAGGCCATCGGCGAGGGTGGCCGCGTCCGACAGGTCGACCTGGTTGACGGCCCGCGCGGCCTCCACGAGGTGGATGTGTGCATCGCGAAGAGCGGGGAGGGCGACCTCGTCCGGCATCAGGACGAGTCGTCGCGTCGACGCGCCCGCCAGCGCGTCGACATCACGTCGCAAGCCAGCGGCGACAACGCGACCGTCGGCGACACCGATCGCCTCAACCCAGCCGAACCCGGTCTCGCCGGCGAGCGTCGCGATCCGCCCCTCCACGAGGAGGTCAAGGGTCATGCTGGTCCCACGAGGCTCAGATCGATTCCGCGCGGTGTTCAGGCATCGACTCTGGGCCGGAGCTCGGCGCCAAGCTGGGTGAACAACTCGAGATGGTCGGTCTCGTGCCAGTGCTGGACCACCTGTCCGTCGACGAACTCGAAGATGTCGATGCCGCTGAGCGTGAAGGATCGACCGCTCGCCGGGAGGATCCGGAAATCCCCGGTGTGGGTGCCGCCGCCGCTGACGCGGGTGATCACCCGGTCGCCGCAGGAGAAGATTTCGTCCACGGCGATCGTGAAGTCTTCGAAGTGCGCCCGCCACGCGGCAGCTGCCTCGGCGAACTCCGCCGGGGTCAGTGTCTGTTGGTTCTCTCGATACGTTGGCGCGTAGATCTCGGCGGCAATCTCGGTGTGGCCCTCCGTCCACAGCTCCTGCCAGTAGCGACGAATCGTTGCCTCGTTCTCGGTCATGCCATCTCCTGATCGCGGTCCATCTACCGATGGGTTGGAGTCTGAGGACGAAGTCCTGGCAGCAGATGGGACCCGACCTTCGACGCCGAAGATCTCGCGGGTCAGGCGCCGTGGGGGAGAGGCTTTGTCGCCTTGAGCGAGAAGAAGAGCGGGAGGCCCCCCTTCGAGCCACGAGGCAGGCGCCAGAGTCCATCCTCGCTCTCGACCAGGAAGTCCACCGGCCACCGGACGAAATCGAACTCGTGGAGGAATTCGAGCCGGAGGCCGGCGTCGGCGAGCGAGGTCAAGAACGAGGAACCGACATGGATCTTCGTCCAGGCGTCCCAGAGCTCGCGGTTGCTGCGCAGCGCCTCTTCCACGGTCCGCGAAGTCTACGTCCAGGTGTGGAGGTCGCGAGAATACGGGGATGCGACATGAACTCCGCGACCTCGTTCCGGGCCCGTCGCGTCGCACGCGGCTCCGCCGATTCGCGCCGATCACGACCCACGTCATCAACCCCTTCACCCGCCTGTTCGCCGGTCGGCTGCCAGGGTTCGGGATCCTTGGCCACATCGGGCGGACCACCGGCGAACGCTACCAGACCCCGCTGCTCGTCCTCAGGCGCGGGAACGACTACGTCATCGCTCTCGGGTCCGGGGCGGACGTCCACTGGGTGCAGAACGTTCTCGCCGCGGGTGGCTGCGAGCTACGCACCCGAGGCCGCACCGTCCGACTCACGGAGCCACGAATCTGGGTGGATCCCGAGATGCGAGTGCTGCCCGTGCCGCTGCGCTGGATGGG
>DASUPH010000467.1:0-2862 GCA_036276275.1 Candidatus Limnocylindrales bacterium | reverse complement strand
CGATCCTGCACACGATGGCGCCGGACGTCGACGCATTCCGCGACGAGGTGATCCGGCGCGCCGGCCTCGACGCGTCCGCGGTATCGGTCTCGATCGTCGGCCCGTCGGTCGGCCCGCATCTGGGCCCCGGATGCGTCGGGGCGGCGGTGCTGTACCAGCGCTGACGAGCCTCGTGCGTGCTCTTTCAGGCCATCCGGCAGGGTTGCAATCGGGATTCCGTCCGGTTGCAGCAAGGAGAATGGCCCAGTGGCGGCGCGGGGTCCGCTCGCTATACTCGTGGAGGCATTTGATGCGTCGTCCGCCATCTTGACGCTGGCGGCGCCCCGTGGGGTCGTCCGGGAGACGACCCACATCTCTGGCCAGTCGAACACGACCGGTCACCACGGAGGTCCGCCACTCACCATGACGATCGAGCAAGTCGCCGCGTCGATCAATCCCTGGCAGGTCGCGCAGCAACAGTTCGACCTGGCCGCCGAGCGGCTCAACCTCGACCCCGGGCTGCGGCGCGTCCTGCGCGAACCGCGCCGCGAGCTGATCGTCCACTTCCCCGTGAAGATGGATGACGGCTCGGTCCAGGTGTTCACCGGCTACCGGGTCCAGCACAACCTCGGCCGCGGCCCGGCGAAGGGCGGCATTCGCTATCACCAGGACGTCAGCCTCGACGAGGTCAAGGCCCTCGCGATGTGGATGACCTGGAAATGCGCGGTCGTCGGGATCCCGTACGGCGGCGGCAAGGGCGGCGTGATCGTCGATCCGAAGAAGCTCAGCCAGAAGGAGCTGGAGGCCCTGACCCGGCGCTTCTTCACCGAGATCGAGGTCCTCATCGGCCCCGAGCGCGACATCCCGGCACCGGACGTCAACACGAACGCCCAGATCATGGCCTGGATGATGGACACCTATTCGATGCACGTCGGCTACACGGTCCCGGGCGTCGTCACGGGCAAGCCGATCAGCATCGGCGGCTCCGAGGGTCGCAACGAGGCGACCGCTCGGGGAACCGTGTTCTGCATCGTGGAGGCCGCCCGCCATGTCGGGATCGACCTGACGACGGCACGCGTTTCGATCCAGGGTTTCGGCAATGCCGGCTCGATCGCCGCGAAGCTGATCAGCGAGGAGGGCGCGACCGTCGTTGCCGTCTCCGACTCGACCGGCGGCATCCACAACCCGGGCGGTCTCGACATCGGCCGAGTTATCGGCTGGAAGAAGGAGCACGGAACGGTCCAGGGTTTTCCTGGCTCGACCGACATCAGCAATGCCGCCGTCCTCGAGGTCGACTGCGACATCCTGATCCCGGCGGCGCTCGAGAACCAGATCACGAGCCGCAACGCCGGCAACATCAAGGCCCGCCTCGTCGCCGAGGCCGCCAACGGACCGACGACACCGGAAGCCGACCAGGAGATGTTCCGGAGCGGCAAGTTCATGATCCCGGACATCCTGTGCAACGCCGGGGGCGTCACGGTCAGCTACTTCGAGTGGGTCCAGGACCTCAACCGGGATCACTGGAGCGAGAGCGTCGTCAACGCCAAGCTCAAGGAGATCATGGTCAAGGCGTTCGGCGAGACGCTCGCGATCGCCCAGCGCGACGAGATCGACATGCGAACCGCGGCGTATCTCCTCGCCGTCCAGCGTGTCGCCGATGCCACCGCGTTGCGCGGTCTCTACCCCTAGGTCGACGTTCCGGGACGCCGGCCGGTCTCGCGACCGGCCGGCGCTTCGATTCCGGGCGCATTGCCGCGGAAGCGGCTGCTGATACCATCGGCGACATGCTCGATCACGAAGAGAAGTTCCTGTTCAAGGAGGAGATCCTCCACCTCGCCAATTCGGTGGCGGAGCCCGGCGTCCTCGACAACGTCGAGGATCTCCTGACCGACGTGATCACGAGCCCACGCTTCGATTCGGAGGTCTTCACCCTCGAGCGGAGCCTCCAGGTGATGCTCGGGCCGCGGGCCGGGACGACCCTCGTCGGGCTGCTGACGATCACCCCGGAGGTCTTCGAGGAGGTGGCGGAGGTCCGGATCCCGGCCGAGGTCCACGAGCGCCTCGTCGCGTGGCGGGCCCGGTTCGGGCTGGCGATCGACAACGCCCTGAACTTCCTCAACAACCCGGACGGGATCCAGGGCCACAACTTCGCGACCCAGGTCGCCCATGTCGAGGAGCGGCGGGTCCTCCAGGGTCGGCTGACCCTCGTTCGCTACAACAACGAACCGCAGTTCTTCCAGGCCGACGCGAGCGTCTTCCTCGGACTCGTGACCGACATCATGGAGCGGCTCGGGCCGTATCTCGAGCCCGACGCGGTCGACGCCGAGACGCTCTCGCGGCTGCGCGACGCGGTCGCCCTGATCGAGCGCAAGACGGCCAGCCGGCCCTGATGCGCGTCGTGCCGGCCGTCGACCAAGCCGACTAGCCCCGGTGCGACAGCTCTACCTCGCGGCCACCGGGCAGAACCGGGGCAAGACCACTGCGGCCCTCGGGCTGTTCGACGGCTTCCTCCGGGCGGGTCTGCGAACGGCATTCATGAAGCCGGTCGGCCAGCGGACGGTCATCGACCACGGCCAGTCCGCCGACGAGGACGCGGTCCTCATGCACGAGGTCTCCCCGCTCGCGGCCGACTACGGCGCGATGAGCCCGGTCCACATCCCCCGCGGCTTCACGAAGAAGTACATCGCCGGCGAGGTGGTCGACGACCTCGGCGCCCGGATCGTCGCCGCTCGGGATTCCTTTCGGGCCGACCACGACATCCTCCTGATCGAGGGCACCGGCCACGCCGGGGTGGGTGCCGTCATCGGTCTCTCGAACGCGGTCGTCGCCGGCATGCTCGGCGCTCCCGCGATCATCGTCAGCGAGGGCGGCGTCGGCCGGCCG
>DASUPH010000466.1:0-5650 GCA_036276275.1 Candidatus Limnocylindrales bacterium | reverse complement strand
ATGCGTTCCGCAGGTCCTATCGGAAGCTGCTGCGCTGGAACGACGAGTACCCGTTCGTGAAGTTCTCCGTGGCCGAGGACGAGCGGCCGGTCCTCGCGAGCGAGATCCCGATCGGCGCCGCCGACCGCGACGAGCTCGGTCTCGCTTTGGCGCGCGCGCTCGCCGTCGCCGATCGGCTGCTCGAGGAATCGGCGGGCTGGCTGTGGATCGGCGGCCGGATCCCGGACGTGTCGGCTCGGACGAGCCGCGGCGCCCACCTCATCCAGCGGTACCGCGATCGGCTCGGGGAGCTCCTCGCCGAGACCGAGGCCGGCGTCTCGTGAGACGACTCCAGCGAATCGGCGTGGGGGCGATGCTCGTCGCCCTCGTCGCGAGCCCCGTGGCCGGTCTCTTCCCGGCCGCCGTCCCGGGTTCCGCGCCGGTCGCAGTGGCCGCCGCGAGTGGCCTGACGATGAACGCCGACGCGCGCTATGTCGTCGACCCGGCGAAGCACCGCGTCCACGTCCGCGTGGCGCTGACCGCGACGAACCATCGCCACGACACGAAGACTCACCGCTACTTCTTCGACCTGGCGTATCTGGCCGTCCAGCCCGGGACGACGAACTTCAAGATCACGAGCAGCGGGGTCAAGCCGCGGGTGACCGTTCAGACGAAGACGACGAAGTCCAACGTGCTCCGGATCGAGTTCGGGAAGCAGCTCGCGGCCGGCTCGTCGCGGATGTTCATCCTCACCTTCGACATCCCGGACCCGGGAGGCGCGGCCACGCGCCCCATCCGAATCGGGACGAGCCTCGTGTCGTTCGGGGCGTGGGGCCTCGGTGGCAACGAGGGTGCCGCCGGCGGCAGCGTGACCGTGGTGTTCCCGCCGGGCTTCACGATCGACGTCACGGCGGCGGCCCTCCACGAGCCCACGACCGACGCCGCGGGCAACGCCGTCTACGCTTCGGGTCCCCTCGGCGACCCGCTGAAGTTCTTCGCCTACTTCGTCGCCGACCGGCCGAGCGCGCTGAAGGAGACGCCGCTCACGCTCTCGATGGACGGCCAGTCCGTCCCGATCGCCCTCCGCGCCTGGCCGGACGACCCGGCCTGGGCGAAGCGGGTCGGCACGCTGCTCACGAGGGGCATGCCGGCGCTGAGCAAGGCGATCGGGCTGCCCTGGACGGTCGGGCGGCCGCTCGTCATCGAGGAGGCGGTGAGCCGGAGCGCGACCGGCTTCGCCGGGCGCTACAACCCGACGGCCGGCCGGATCGAGATCGCCTATTACGCCGGCACCTTCGTCGTCCTCCACGAGGCGGCCCATGCGTGGTTCGACGGCAGCCTCCTCGTCGACCGCTGGGCGAGCGAGGGCTTCGCCTCCTGGTACGCGATCCAGGCCGCCACCGCGATCGGCGAGAAGAACGTGACCGGGGACCTGCTGACGCCGGCCCTCGAGAAGCTGCGCGTGCCCCTGAATGCGTGGGGTCCGGCGGGCGCCGCCGCCGGTGACGCCGAGGAGGCGGAGTACGCGGCTTCCCTGAAGCTGGCGGGCATGGTCGCCGAGCGGGCAGGGCCCGACATGGCGAACGTGTGGCGGATGATCCGTGCCGGGCAAGCCGCCTACCAGCCGACGGTCGACGGCGACGGCGACGGCGCCGAGACCACCGCTGTCGCACCCGACTGGCGGGGCCTGCTCGACCTGCTCGAGGATGGCACGGGCCGGCCGTTCGCCGACCTCTGGGGGGCATGGGTCGTCCGTCCCGCCGAGGCCGGTCTCCTCGGCGAGCGCGCCGCCGCGCGCGAGCGCTACGAGGCGGTCCGGACGCGAGCCGCCGATTGGCGCCTGCCGCGGGTGGTCCGCGACGCGATGCGGGCCTGGCAGTTCGACCAGGCGACCGAGCTCCTCGATGGCGCGGATCGCGCCCTCGACGACCGCGAGGCCGTGGCCGCGGCGGCCCGAACGGCCGGCATCGGCGTCCCCGACACGATGCGGATCGCCTTCGAGGGCGAGCGCGGCTTCGCGGCCGCGTCGGCCGAGGGCGCCGCCGAGCTGGCGGCGATCGCCACGTACCGCGATGCGGCGGCAAGCCGGCCGGCGAGCCCGGATCTGCTGGAGACGATCGGCCTGTGGAACGCCGAGCCGAACCACGTCCTCGATGCCGCCGCCCTGGCCTTCGCGGCGGGCGAACTCGAGGCAACCGTCCAGGACAGCGCCCTCGCCGAGGCGACCTGGCGGACGGCCCGTGACATCGGCCGCAACCGCGTGATCGCCGTCACGGCGTCGCTCGCGGCGCTCCTTCTCGGTGGCTGGCTCCTCTTCCGCTGGTTCCGCGACCGGAAGGTCCGCCGCCACCGGCCCGCGATGGCCCGACGCGGCTGACGATGACGCGGGGGTCGATCCGGCGCCGGTCGTGGCTGCTGGTCGTCGCGACGGCCCTGGCCGTGGCCGGCGGCCTGGCCCCCGTCACGGCCCCGCCGGCGGCGGCCGCCGGCGACGAACTCTCGGTCAGCGCCGCCACGACCTACACGATCCAACCGGCGAAACACGTCGTCCAGGTCGTCGTCGACCTCACGGCGACGAACAACAAGCCGGACATCACGTCGGGCGGAAAGATCACGCGCTTCTTCTGGCAGAGCGCCAAGATCCTGGTCCAACCCGAGGTCCGCAACGTTCGGGCGACATCCGGCGGGGCCAGCCTGACGACGTCCGTCGAGCCGGTCGACGGCGCTGCAATCGTCGAAGCCCGCTTCCGGAGCGGCCTGTTCTACCACGAGACGATCAAGGTCCGCGTCTCGTTCGACCTGCCCGGCGGAGCGCCCCGGTCGAAGAGCGACATCCGGGTCGGGACGGCGTTCGCGACCTTCGTCGCGTGGGCGTTCGGCGACAGCGGCTCGGTCCGGATCGTCGTGCCGGCCGGCTTCGAGGCCGAGACGACCGGATCGCAGCTGACCAGGACCTCGAGCGGCGGGGCGACGGTCCTCCGGGCCACGGGCATCAGCGACGTCGCGGCGTGGTACGCGGTCGTCAATGCCGACCGCGAGGCCAGCCTGACCCGCGACCGGATCGACCTCCCCGGCGGCGAGCACTTCGTGATCCGCGCGTGGCCGGAGGACGCCGAGTGGCGCAAGCGTGTCTCGGCCCTCCTGACGGACGGCCTGCCGGAGCTCGTCGAGCTGATCGGGCTCGACTGGCCGGTCGCCGCCGACCTCGGCGTCTTCGAGGTCCACACGCCGCTCCTCGAGGGCTACGCCGGCGTGTTCTTCGAGAACCAGGACAAGATCGAGATCAGCGAGGACCTCGACGACCTGACGATCCTGCACGAGGCGTCCCACGCCTGGTTCAACGGCGACCTCTTCTCGGGTCGCTGGCTCAACGAGGGCTTTGCCGACACCTACGCCGCGCGCGCCCTCGACGCCGTCGGCAACGGCGGCTGGGTGCCCGACAAGGTCGGCCCCACGGACAAGGCGGCGCTGCCGCTGGCCGACTGGACCCATCCCGGCCGGATCAACGACGCGAAGACCAGCGCCCGCGAGCATTACGGCTACGAGGCGTCGTGGACGGTGATCCGCTTGCTCGTCAGCGAGATCGGCGTCGAGGGGATGCAGGCGGTCCTGCAGGCCGCTCGGGATCGCGAGATCGCGTACGTCGGCGCGGTCGAGCCCGAGAAGGTCGGCGGGGCGGCCGACTGGCAACGGTTCCTCGATCTGCTCGACGAAGACGGCGGCTCGACCACGGCCGACGACGTGTTTCGACGCTGGGTCGTGGGGCCGGCCGATCAGGCGCAGCTCGATGCGCGGGCGATTGCCCGAACGGCGTACCACGGGCTGGCCGAATCCGGGGGCGACTGGCTCCCGCCGGCGTACGTCCGGACGCCGATGAGCAGCTGGGACTTCGCCCAGGCCGAGGACCGGATCCCGGAGGCCGCGGCCGTCCTGGCCCACCGCGACGAGCTCACGGCCCTGGTGGCGACGATCGGAATCGATGCTCCGACCTCCCTCCGGACGGCCTACGAGACGGCCACGACGAGTCTCGATGCGGCGCGCCAGCTCGTCGCCTCGGAGATCACCGCGGCCCGGGCGCTCGTTGCTGCCCAGGCCGCGCTGAACACCCCGCGCGACACGTTCGAGTTGATCGGGCTGATCGGGACGACCCCCGACGCCGACATGACGGCCGCGCTCTCGGCGTTCCAGCTCGGCGCCGCCGATGCGGCCGAACGAGCCGACGCCGTCACGGCGCTGCTCGGGGGCGCCGGAGCCGTCGGCCAGAACCGGGTCGTGCTCGCGATCCTCGTCCTGCTCGCCGTCGCCCTCGCGATCGCCCTGGCCGGGCACCTGATCCGGCGCCGCCGAGCGGCCTCCCGGGTGTCGGTCGGATCCACCTCGTACGCTACACTCCCGGACCAGCCGGCCGTGGCCGAGGTCGGCCCGACGCCGGCGCCACCCGAGGAGAGGGACGAAGCACCGTGACCAGCGACACCCGCGACGGCTGATGGGGATCGTTCGGACGCGTCCGTCGCGCGAGATCCTGTCCGGTGACTCGGCCGACGTGTACTTTGCCCGGGCCGCCAGCATCCTCGAGCGGGAGGGTCTCGATCCGCTCGTGACGATGGAGGTCTTCGCCCGCCAGGAGGCGATCCTGTGCGGGATCGACGAGGCAAAGAACCTGATCGGCCATGTCCTCGCCGGCGCCGATCCTGGTGAGACCCGGGTCGACGCATTGGCCGACGGTGACCGGATCGCGCCGAAGGAGATCGTCCTGCGGATCCACGCCCGCTATCGCCAGTTCGGGCTGTACGAGACGGCGATCCTCGGGATGATGTCGCAGTCGACCGGCTGGGCGACCGCCGCCCGCGAGTGTGTCGATGTCGCCGCGCCGCAGCCCGTCGTCTCGTTCGGGGCTCGCCACGTCCATCCCGACATCACCGATGTCCTCGACTACGCCGCGATCGTTGGCGGCTGCGTGGGCGCCTCGACCCCGGCCGGTGCCCGCTTGGCGGGCCTCAACCCGACCGGGACGATGCCCCACTCGCTCGTCCTGATCTTCGGCGACACGGTCGAGGCGGCCGAGGCGTTCGACCGCGATCTCGGCGCCGACGTCCCGCGGATCGTCCTCGTCGACACGTTCAAGGACGAGGCCGAGGAGGCGCTGCGGGTCGCCCACGCCCTCGGCGATCGGCTATACGGCATCCGTCTCGACACACCCTCGGAACGGGGCCGGGTGACGGCCGACCTGGTCAAGGAGATCCGGGCCCGCCTCGACCAGGAGGGCTACGGCCATGTCCGGATCACCGTCTCGGGCGGGCTCAATCCCGAGCGGATCACCTACTTCAAGGAGCAGAACGCGCAGGTCGACTCGTTCGCGGTCGGGTCGTACATCAGCGGCGCGACGCCGATCGATTTCACCGGTGACATCAAGGAGATCGACGGCCGGCCGATCGCCAAGCGCGGTCGGATCCCCGGCGTCACCGAATCGGCCCGACTCCAACCGGTCGATCTCGCCCTCTGGCGCGACGGCGGCGTCCAGGGCCGCTGATCAGGCGGCGGCCCTCGATCCGAACGTGGTTGCGAGCCCGGCGATCCAGGCGCTGATCGCGACGAGCAGCGCGATGCCGGCCACCCAGAGCAGCGGGCCTTGCGTGAGCGCCCCGATCACGGAGATCACCACGATCGTGAC
>DASUPH010000465.1:0-19519 GCA_036276275.1 Candidatus Limnocylindrales bacterium | reverse complement strand
GTTGACCCGGTGGCTCAGCTGCCAGCGCCAGTCGTTCCACTTCTCGTCGGGGATGTCGTCCCAGATCGGGGCGCGCCGGCTGACGGCCGGCCGGCCATCGGGCCCGAGTGCCTGGGCGGGATCGCGGCGGTTGACGAACGGCGCCTCGGCGGCGGCTCGTTCGGCGTCCTGGTGGGCGACCGCGGTCTTGATCTCGTGGGCGTCCAACTCGGGCGGCCTCCTGGGCGACGTGTGGCGTGCGGCGACAGTGCATAAGGAGTATGCACTCTGCAAGTCCGCGGATCATAGACGACCGCTCGTGCCGCGGTCCACCGGCCCTTCGTACCAGGCCTGCGGACGAGGCTCAGGGCCTCTCGACCACGTCCACAACCCGCCCGGCCTCGTCGATGTGGACGACGACGCTCCGGCCCTTGTTGGTCCGCAGGCCGATCTCCCACAGGCCGGTCGACGCGTCGAACCGGGTTGTGATCGGCATATCCCAGTCCTGGATCGACGGGTTCGCCTCGAGCAGTGCCCGGAAGGCGGGCACGACGAGGGCGACATCGATCGCCTGGCCGGCCGACAAGGCGCGCGGCTCGCGATTGCTCTGGATCTCGACCGGGAGGCGGACGACGATCGGGTCCCGCGTGAACTCCATCTTCGCAGCGCCGGGTTCCGAATCTCGCCCCCAGAGCCAGAACGTCCCGATCCATTCGGCCGGTCCGCTCGGCGGCAGGCCGAGATGCGGAGACGCCAAGCCGTCCCAGCGGTGCCGTTCCCGGAGCTGTCGACCAGGCCCCAGGACTTGCGGGACTCCGACGTCGGCGCATCCGAAATCGCCCTGATCGACGAACGGCTCCGGCACCGTGTAGAGCCAGATCGGGCTGTCGAGCGGTGGCAGGTTGGCAGTGTACGCCCAGTCCTTGTAGGTCTTCGCGGCGCCGGCCTGGGCGAAGCCGCCGGCCCAGCGAAAGGGCATCTCCCCATGCGTGCCGACGTGGATCGAACAGCTGTCGGTCATCCAATGGAGGACGTCCTGACCGGTGTTCGTCAGCGTGGTCGTGATCCAGGCAGCGCGACCGGCGATCAGCGGGTTGCGCGCCGCCTCGATCGTGATCCGGACCCCGGCGACCTCCGCGACCGCACGACGCACATCAGGGTCGACGACAACGGTTTGCTGGGCCGACGCTGGTTCGACGCCGGGACCTCGCTCCGCGATGGGCGGGACCGGGGTCGGTGTGCGAAGCGAGCTGGGCGGAGTGGTCGGCGACTGGATCGATGGCAGTGGTCCGCTGCGAATGCTGGTCGGCGGTGGCCCGCTCGGCCGAACCGGATCCGGCCCCTCGGCGATACAGCCGACGAGCGCGGTGGCGAGCACGACGGAAGCAGCCGTGGCGCGCAGAGCCGGACCGAGGCGCATGTCACCCCCAGCGTCGAATGTGCCGCTGAGACGACGCCCCGCGCCCGCCTGTGTCGTGGACGTCGAATGACGCGAGGCCGGTGCCGGGCACCGATCGGGCTATTCGCCGATCACCGACCAGATGAAACCCATCATGATGAAGAAGCCGGTGAACATCCCGATCAGCCCGAGACCGCCGTAGGGCGAGTTGGCGCCCTCGTGGGGGACGAGCTGGAGGCCGATGCCGAAGGCGACCGCCCAGGCGAGGAACAGGAAGCCGAAGACGAACTTGGTCGTCGGCCGACCCATCATCCGACCGAGGCCCGACGGCCCTTCCGCCGACATCGCGGATCGGAGCAGGATCACGAGCATCACGACCGTGATGCCAGTCGCGATGCCGAACTCGACCGGCCGCGAGAAGAAGATGACGAAGAGCTGCACCGGGGCCCTCGCTGGCGACTGGCTGGGATGCCCGTTGATGCTAGCAGATGAGGCCCTCCGCTCGACCCTCGCGCGAGTCGCTCCGGCGGGAGCCGGATAGCATGGGCGCGACGATGGCGACCTCCCCCCGACGGCGCAGCCGTGTGTTCGCGCCCAACCTGTTTGCGCGGCTCGGCCGGTTCGCCGTTCGGCGGCGCTGGGCGATCCTCCTGGTCTGGGGCGTCGTCCTCCTCGGGGCGATCCCGCTCGCGCCGCAGGTGGTCGGTGAGCTCCGGGCCGGCGGCTTCATCCTCGACGACCTCGAATCGGCCCGGGCGAAAGCGCTCCTCCAGGACGAGCTCGACGTCCCGCCGTCGGCCGTCGTCGTCGTCCTCCACAGCGACACCGCTGTCGCCGGAACGCCGCAGTTCGAGGAACCGGCGGCGGAGGCGATCCGGCGCATTCCCGACGCGCCCCATGTCGTCCGGATCGTGCCCCACACCCTCGCTTCGCGGCAGGTCTCGGTCGATGGTCACACCGCATACGACATCGTGTTCCTGTCGATCGCCCCGGACGATTCGCCGGCGGCGCTGCCGGGCATCCGGGCCGCGCTGGGCCAGCCGGCCGGGCTCGCGGTCCAGTTGGCCGGTGGCCCGGCGTTCTACGGCGATGTCCAGTCGGTCTCGGAGGCGGACCTGGCGCGGAGCGAGATCGTGTCGCTGCCGCTCGCGGCGATCGCACTGCTCCTGGTGTTCGGTTCGGTCGTCGCGGCGGCGGTCCCGCTGATCGTGGGCGGCTCGGCGGTCGTCGTCGCCCTGGCCGTGATCTTCGTCGTGGCCAGCCTGACCCCGATGAGCATCTTCGTCCTGAACCTCGCGACGCTGCTCGGGCTGGGGCTGGGCGTCGACTACTCGCTGCTGATGACGAGCCGGTTCCGGGAGGAGATGGCCGCCCGCCGCGGCGAGCCGGAACGGGATCGAGTGGCGGCCGCCGTCGAAGCCACCGTGGCGACGGCCGGACGGGCGGTCTTCTTCTCCGGGCTGACCGTCCTTCTCGGGCTGGCTGGGTTGGTCCTGTTCGAGTTCATGATCCTGCGCTCCGTCGGGATCGCCGGCGCCGTCGTCGTGTTCCTCGCCGTGATCTCCGCCCTGACGCTGCTGCCGGCCGTCCTCGCGATCGTCGGCGGCCGGATCGACGCCCTCGCCGTCCGGCGCGTCGTGCCGCGCGACGACCCGAACGGACCGTGGGCCCGGCTCGCCCGGCGGGTGATGCGGCATCCCGTGGCGGTCCTCGTCCCGACGCTCGCCGTCCTCGTCGTCCTCGGCTCGCCCTTCCTCCACGTCCGGTTCAACGCCCCGGACTCGACGATCCTGCCGGCCAGCGTCCCGTCCCGGGCGGCGTTCGATCGACTGGCCAACGCGTTCGGCGAGGGCGAGTTCGCCCCGATCGCGCTGGCGATCCGGACCGACGGGCCGGCGACGTCGGCCGCGAACGTCGCCGCGCTCTACGACTACTCGCGGCGCCTCGCCGCGGACCCCCGGATCCGCCGCGTCGATTCGCTCGTCGACGTCGACCCGCGTCTCCAGCTCGACCAGTACCAGCTGCTGTACGCCGATCCGAACGGCCCGCGCGACCGGTTCGTCGCCACCGCCCTTGCCGCGACGACCCGGGGCAACCTGACCGCGTTCACCGTGACGACCCCGTTCGGCCCGAACCGCGACGAGGGGCGCGCGCTCGTGGCCGATCTGCGCAGCACGGCCGGGCCGCTGGCGCCGCCGACCGGCATGACCGTGCTCGTCGGCGGCGGGGCGGCCGACGTGACCGACGTGGTCGGGCGCGTCGCCGCCGACTTCCCGCGGACCGCCCTGTTCATCGTCGTCTCGACGTACCTGGTGCTGTTCCTGCTCCTCCGGTCCGTCGTCCTGCCGGCCAAGGCGCTGATCATGAACACGCTCTCGATCGTCGCGAGCTTCGGTGCCCTCGTGTGGATCTTCCAGGACGGCAACCTCTCGTCTCTCCTCGGCTTCCAGCCGCTCGGCTTCGTCGAGACGACCCAACCGGTGATCCTGTTCTGCGTCCTGTTCGGGCTGTCGATGGACTACGAGGTCTTCCTGCTGACCCGGATGAAGGAGCAATGGGATCGGACCGGCGACAACCAGGAGGCGGTTGCCCGGGGCCTCGAGCGGAGTGGACGGATCGTGACGTCGGCGGCGCTCATCGTGGTGGTCGTGGCGGGCTCGTTCGCCTTCGCCGACATCGTCCTGATCAAGGCGCTCGGGATCGGGATGGCCATTGCGGTCGCCCTCGATGCGACGGTCGTCCGGGCCCTCCTCGTGCCGGCCACGATGCGCCTGCTCGGCCACTGGAACTGGTGGCTGCCGACCGGCCTGCGGCGGGTGCCGGTCGTCGAGGCGGCGATGCTGACGCTCCTCATCGGCGCCGGGACGCTGCTGATCGGCTGCACGACGCCGATCCTGGCCACCGCGCCGGCGCCCCATCCGGCCCCGCCTGCCGCGACGGCCGCGCCCCCGCCGCCGGTCGATCCCCAGCCCGTCGTTTTGCCGGCCGACGACTCGCCCCATCACCGGCTGACGGAATGGTGGTACTACACCGGCCATCTCCTCGCGGAGGACGGTCATCGGTACGGCTTCGAGGACGTGATCTTCCGAGCCGAGCGGGGATCCTTCCCGGTCACCTGGGCGTCGCACCTCGCGATCACCGACGAGACGGGCAATCGCTTCCTGTACGCCCAGCGGACGGAGGTGGGGCCCCAGGTCGACATCCGCCAGCCGGCGACGGTACCAGGCTTCTCGTTCGCGATCGGCGGACGAAGTGGCTGGCGGATGAGCGGTGCCGACGGACGCGACCGGCTCGCGGCAGCGTTCACGGCCGACGAGGCGACGGCGGCCGGCTCATCAGGCGGAGTCGGCCTCGAGCTCAACCTGGAATCGACGAGGCCGGCGGCGCTCCACCTCGGCACCGGCTGGATCGACTTCGGCGCCGGCGGCTCGTCGTATTACTACTCGCGGACGCGGATGACCGCAGCCGGGACGATCACGATCGGCGGTGCGCCGGTCGCGGTCGTGGGAAGCGCCTGGTTCGACCACCAATGGGGCGACTTCATCACGGTCGGAGGCGGCGGCTGGGACTGGTTCGCGATCAACCTCGACGACGGGACCGATCTGACCCTCTCGCTCGTCCGGGACGCCGACGGCTCCTACCCGCTCGTGTACGGGACGCTCGTCCGGCCCGGTGGCTCCACGCAGAACCTGCCGCGCGAGTCCTTCACGGTCGAGGTCACGAAGCGTTGGACGAGCCCGTCGACCGGGGCCGACTACCCCGCCGGCTGGAAGGTCACGATCCCCGGTGAGCAGCTGACGATCGACCTGACGCCGACCGTGGCGGCCCAGGAGCTGGACACGCGGTCGACGACCGGCGTCGTCTACTGGGAGGGCTCGCAGCACGTTTCGGCGACACGCGACGGCCGGCCCGTCGGTGGTCAGGCGTACGTCGAGCTCACGGGCTATGCGCCGTCGCGACCGGCTGCGTCCGGGTCGCCCTAGGAGGCGCGCTCGAGCGCGTTCGGCTCGCTAGGGAGCGGCGGCAGGCGAGGGCGCGATCCCGATCCCGTCGGCCAGCGCGCGGGCCTCGGCGTCAATGGCCGCGAGGCCGGACAGGACGTCGAGCATCGCGGTCGCGGCGGAGCGATAGGACTTCTCGTCGCGGACCGACGCGACGAGCCATTCCGTCGCGCTCTGGTGAACGGAGTCGTAGAGCGCGTCGAGGTTCCCGCCGAGCGACGTGGAGCTGGGCCAGCTCGTCAGGCGACTGGCGAGCTGCTGGCCGAACACCGAGTCCGCCGACATCGAACGAAGGGTCTGGGCAACGGCCGAGGCGTCGAAGTCGCGGGCCGCGAGCGATGCCCTGAGGGCGTCGGCGCCCGCGCCGAGCCGGCCATTGACGCCGAGGGCCTGGGTCAGGGCGGAACGGGTGATCGGCGGCATGTCGGTCGTCCCGCCCGTGCCCGGGACGGTGGTCGGTGTCGGGGTTGCGGTCGGGCCGCCGCCGGCGGGGACCGTCGGCTGGCTGGGCAAGCTGGTAGTCGCGGGCGGGGTTGCTGCCACGGCCCGGCCGATGCCGAGCCCGAACGAGAACACCGCGCCGACGGCGATCCCGATGGCGACCCCGCCGCTCACGAAGATGGACACCTTGGCGAGCGGGATGCCCAGCACGAGACGGGTGCCGCAGCCGGGACAGCGGCTCACGCCGATGGCGAGCGGGCGGGCACATTTCGGGCAGTCGAAAACCGTCTGGTTGATCTCGCCGATCGCCAGGGATTCGGTCGGAGCGACAATCGGCTCCGGCTTCGGCACGGACGTCCGGCGGCGAGTCCGCCGGGCGGCGTTGACGGTCATCTTGGCGTGGGGCCTCCCCCGCTGGTCGGGAACACAGAGCGACGGTCCGGTGCCGTCCAAGGCAGTGTCGGCCTGATTTGGGGGAGTCGCGCCCAGCCGATGGTCCGGCCGGCTCCGGTACGTTCGTCTCGTCCCCGATCAGACCCTGACCGGCCGTCTCCGCACGGGGTGCGGCGACGCCTCCCGTCAACGGCGGACGGCCTCGTCGAGCTCGGACGGCGTTGGCATCCCGCCGCGGGCGCCGACCCGGGTCGTCGAGAGGGCGGCCGCGACGACGGCTCGTCGGACCGCCTCCTCGAGCGTCCGATCGGCCGCGAGATCGGCCGCGAGAGCGCCGACGAACGTGTCGCCCGCGCCGACCGTGTCGACCACGGCCACGACCGGGGCGATCGCCTCGACGACGATCGCGTCGGGACGGACGACGATCGCGCCCGACGCGCCGAGGGTGACGACGACGGCCTCGCGGACCGCCGGCCCGTCGCCGCTCACCGCGAGGAGCGTCGACGCGAGACGCTCCGGTGCCACCCCGGCGTCCAGTTCCCGCCCTGCCCGGCGGCCGTCGGCGGCCACGATCTGGCCGAGCTCGACGCGGTTCGGGACGAGGACGTCGACGAGATCGAACAGCGACCGGTCGATCCCGGCCGCCGGCGCCGGGTTGAGGATCGTCCGAGCTCCGGCCCTCCGGCCCGCGGCGAGCGCCGCTCGCGCGGTCGCGGTCGGGATCTCGTGGCCGACCAGGACGACATCGCCCGATCGGACCGCGAGACGCCCGAGGGCAGCCGCGACGACGTCGGGAGTGAGCCCTCCGTTCGCGCCGGGCGCGACGGCGATCGCATTCTCACCGTGGCGATCGACGAGGATCACGGCGACACCGGTCGGCCCGGGAACGACCAGGAGCTCGGTGAGCTCGATCCCCTCGGCCGCCAGCGCGGCCCGGGCCTCATCGGCCAGCGGGTCGTCGCCGATCGCCCCGACGAAGGCGACCCGCGCGCCGAGCCTCGCGGCCGCGACGGCCTGATTGCCCCCCTTGCCGCCGGCGTGTCGATCGAACGTCGCGTTGCCGACGGTCTCGCCGGCAGCGGGCAGGTGATCGACCCGGGCGACGAGGTCGACGTTGACCGATCCGACGACGATGACCCGGCCGCTCGCGCCGTCCGTCATCTCGTCGTCCGCCGGCGGGCGACCGGGTCGAGTCCGTTGACGACGCCTTCCACCGGCTCGCCGGCAATCGCCCGCCGGATGTTGTCGCTGACCCGGCCGAACATCCGGGCGAGCGCCTGCGGGGTCGCCGACGCCGTGTGGCTCGAGAGGAGGACACGGTCCGACCGGCGAAGCGGTGAGTCGATGGGCAGCGGCTCCTGCTCGAAGACGTCGATCGCGGCGCCCCGGACTCCGCCGGTCTCGATCGCGGCGAGGAGGGCGACATGGTCGACGATGCCGCCCCGCCCGGCATCGACGACGATCGCCCCGCGGGGGAGCATCGCGAGCCGTGACGCATCGATCAGGCCGCGTGTCTCGGGCGTCAGCGACAGGTTGTCGACGAGGACGTCGGACCGGGCGAGGAGGTCTTCGAGCGGCAGCCACGTCGCGCCGGCCTCCTCGTCGGGTGGTCGCCGGCGGCGCGTCCAATAGGCGACATCGCAGCCGATCGCCCCGAACAGCCGGGCGACGCGGCTGCCGACGGCCCCGAAGCCGAGCACGCCGACGCGCAGGCCGGCCAGCTCGGTCGAGCCCCGCTCGGGCAGCTCGAACTGCGGCCAGCGCCCATCGTGGACCTCGCGGTCGACCCAGACGACGGAGCGGGCAACCGCGAACGCCGCGGCGAGGCACCACTCGGCGACGCTCGGCGCGTTGAGGCCCGCGGTGTTGGCGACGACGACGCCGGCCGCCGTCAACGCCTCGAGATCGAGGCTGTCGAGGCCGACGCTGGGCGACATCAGGAAGGAGAGCCTCCCGGCGGCCGCGATCTCGGCGGCATCGAACCGGAGCGTGCTCGACCAATCGGAGATCACGAGGTCCGCGTCACCGATCGCCGCCCGGACGGCGTCGGCGGTCCGTTCCGCCGGCAGGCGGATCGTCAATCCGTCTGTCCCTTCGAACCAGCCCTGAACGCGCTCCGCCGGCGCCGGGGCGAGGGACAGGAGAACCCAGTCGGTCGAGGAAGCGGGCACAGCGGAGGCTCCGCTCGTGGGGCGGCTAGCCCGTCACGAACTCGCCGCCGTCGACGCTGATGATGTTGCCGCTGATCCAGTCCGAGTCGGTCTCCGAGAGCGTCACGATCGCGTCGGCCACGTCCTGGGTCGTCGTCATCCGGCCGTGCGGGTTGCGGGCGAGGGTCACGTCGATCATCCGCTGGTTCTCGGGGATCTTGCGGAGCGCCGGGGTGTCGGTCACGCCGGCCCGGATCGAGTTGACGGCCACGCCTGTGTCGCGCCGGGCGAACTCCATGGCCAGCTGGCGGACATGCGACTCCATCGCCGCCTTCGCGCCGGACACGACGCCGTAGGACGGGACGACGCGGCTCGTCCCCTCGGACGTCATCGCGTAGATCTTCGAGCCCCGATCGAGGAAGCCGCCGTGGTACAGGTCCTGGACCCAGTACACGAGGCTGTTCGCCATGACGTCCTGGGTCATCTCCATCTTCTTCCGATCGACCGCGTCCTTCGGATCGTCGGCCAGGAACGGGACGAGCGAGCCGAAGGCGAGCGAGTGCATCACGATCCGGAGGTAGGGCCGGCGACCGGCGGCGCGACTCTCGTCGAAGCGCGCCTTCAGCGTCGCCAGCGCGGCCGCTCGCTTCTCGTCGTCGGCGGCGTTCATGTTCACGAACAAGGCCTCGCTGCCGGCCTCGACGATCCGGGCCTTGACCTCTTCGACATGGGTCAATGCAGCCCGGAAGTCGAGATGGATCCCGGCGATCCGGTAGCCCTTCCTCGCGAGGGCCAGGCCGGTCGCCTCGCCCATGCCGCTCGAGGCGCCGAGGATGAGCGCCCAGCGCTCGCGGTCGTCGGTCATCGGGTCCCTCCGGGATCGGGTCGGGCCGGCCGGCCGGGTGGCCGGCGGCGAGGGCCTGCCGCGGGATCGGGCGGCCCGCCGAGTCTAGCAGCGGTCGATGCCCGGACCGGTCGCTTCGGTGCAGGTCTGCAGGAGTCCGGGTGCGGCGGCGAACGCGCACGCTCGCCGTGGACTTCGGTCGGAACTGCACTCGCGGCGGTCCGTCCGGATCGGGCGTCGACGGGTTGCGGCCGGTACGCTGATCGTGTCGATGGCCGAGCTGAAACCCGAGCAGATCATCGCCCTCGTTGCCCCGATCCTCGTGATCCAGCTGGGGCTGATGATCGCCGCGCTGTACGACCTCGAAAAGGATGACCGGCGGGTGCGCGGCGACAGCAAGCTCGTCTGGGCCCTGGTCATCGTCTTCGTCAACGTCCTGGGCCCGATCATCTATTTCGTGGCCGGCCGGGAGGAATCATGACGCCCGTGAGCGCCAGCTCGCCCCGCGACGCACCGCCGGGCGCGACGACGGAGCGCCCGGCGATCCTGGCAACCGGACTCTCCAAGAGGTTCGGGTCGATCCTGGCGCTCGACGGCCTCGATCTCGACGTGCCCGCCGGGTCGATCTTCGGCCTCCTCGGCCCGAACGGAGCCGGCAAGACGACGACGATCCGGATCCTGACCGGGCTCGCCCAGCCCTCGGCCGGGACAGCCCAGGTGGCCGGGATCGAGGTCGGCCTCGACAGGCCCGAGCTGCGACGACGCCTCGGCTATCTCGATCAGGACCCGCGGTTCTACGGCTGGATGCGCGCCCGCGAGCTCCTCGACCTCGTGGGCCGCCTTGCCGGGCTCGAGGGTCCGGCCCTCCGGGCCCGGGTCGCGGAGATGCTCGAGCTGATCGGGTTGAGCAGCGCCGCGGAACGCCGGATCGGCGGCTTCTCGGGCGGGATGCGCCAGCGGCTCGGGATCGGCCAGGCGCTCCTCCATCGGCCGGAGATCGTCTTCCTCGACGAGCCGGTGAGCTCGCTCGACCCCGAGGGCCGGCGGGACCTCCTCGACCTGATCGCCGGGCTGCGCGGCGAGACGACGGTCGTGCTCTCGACCCACGTCCTGTCCGACGTCGAGCGCGTCTGCGACCGCGTGGCGATCCTCGACCGTGGCCGGCTCGTGACGGAGGGGCCGCTCGAGACGCTCCTCGCCCGGCATGCCCGGCCGATCTACCGGCTGACGCCCGAGGTCGACCAGGACGCGGCCGTCGGCCGACTGGTCGAGCGTCTTCGGGCGATCGCCTGGGCGACCGACGTCACGCAAGGGATGGGCGGGATCGTCCGCGTCGTCGTCGACGACCCGGAGGCCGCAGCCGCCGCGATCCTCCCGCTCGTCGTGGAAGCGGGCGTCCGGCTGGCCGCGTTCGAGCGCGCCCGGCCGACCCTGGAGGACGTCTTCCTGGAGCTCGTCGGACCGCCAGGAGCGGACGAGCTCGATGGCCGGGGATTCGTCCGACCGCGGGCGGTCGACGCCTGATGGCCGGCCTTCGGGTGCTCCTCGGAAAGGAGATCCTCGAGCAGTGGCGGACGTTCAGGCTGCCGGTCGTGGCGACAGTCTTCCTCCTGGTCGGGCTCAGCTCGCCGCTCCTCGCACGTTTCACGCCCGAGATCCTCAAGGCAGTCGCGGGCGATCAGATCCCGATCGTCCTGCCGCCACCGACCGCCGCCGACGCGGTCGACCAGCTGGCCAAGAACCTCGGCCAGTTCGGCGGGCTGATCGCCGTCCTCCTGGCGATGGGGGCTGTCGCGACCGAGAAGGAGCGCGGGACGGCGGCGATGATCCTGTCGAAGCCCGTCGGCCGAGCCGGATTCCTCCTCGCGAAGCTCGTCGCGATCGGTCTCACCCTCGGCATCGCGACGGCGATCGCCTCGGTCGGTGCCTGGTTCTACACGCTCGTCCTGTTCGAGCCGTTGCCGGTCGCGGGCGTCGCGACCGCGGCAGCATTGCAGTGGCTGACCCTCATGGCCTGGGCGACGATCACCTTCCTCGGCAGCACCCTCACCCGATCGAGCCTCGCGGCTGCGGGCCTCGGGATCGTCGCGTTCATCGTCGTCGGGATCCTGGGCGTCCTCCCGAACGTCGGACGGTTCCTGCCGACCGGTCTCGGCGCGCCCGCGCGGGCGATCGCCCTCGGCGTAGCCGGGCCGGATGCCCTGGGCCCGATCATCGCGACGGTCGGCCTCATCGGGGCTGTGACACTCGTCGCGTGGCTCGCGTTCCGTCGCCAGGAGCTCTGACCGGGTCGCCGCATCGGCGCTCGGGGGTCACGTCCGCAGCGGGATCAGACGATCCCCTCTCGACGGAGCCGCTCCACCTCGCCGGCCTCGACGCCGAGCTCGGTGAGGATCTCGTCGGTGTGCTCGCCGAGCAGGGGCGGCGGGGTCCGGACCGTGGCCGGTGTCGCGGCGAGGTCGAACGGCGGGCGGACCTGGCGGGTCCACCCGAGGCGCGGATGCTCGAGCTCGACGGTCCGGCCGGCCGCCCACGGCGATTCGAAGGCCGCGCCGATGTCGTTGATCGGACCGGCCGGGATCTCGGCCGCGTCCAGCGCGGTCAGCCACTCCGCCGAGCCCCGCTCCGCAAACCGGGCGGCAAGGGTCGAGACCAGCTCGTCGCGGTTCGCGACCCGGTCGCCGTTCGTCGCGAAGCGCGGCTCGTCGGCGAGCGCCGGGAGACCGAGGGCCCGGCAGAAGCGCGGCCATTGCCGCTCGCTACCGACGGCGACCGCGATCGCGCCGTCGGCGGTGTCGAACGTCTGGTAGGGGACGATGTTCGGATGCGCATTGCCGAGCCGACGCGGCGGCTCGGGACCGGCAAACGCGTTCTGGGCCTGGTTGACGAGAACGGCCAGCGTCGAGCCGAGGAGTGAGACGTCGATCCGCTGCCCGCCCGGGGCGGCGGTCGCGGTCGGTGTCCCGCCTGCGGCAGTCTGGCGTGCGACGAGCGCGGCAACGATCGCAACCGCACCCTGCAGACCGGCCACGACATCCGTGATGGCGACGCCGACCTTTGTCGGGCCACCGCCGTCGTCGTCCGGGCCGCCGGTGATCGACATCAGCCCGGATTCGGCCTGGATCACGAAGTCGTAGCCGGGTCGCGTCGGATCCGGCGCCGCGGCGCCGTAGCCGGTGATCGCGAGATGGACCAGGGCCGGATGGAGACGGGCCAGCTCGTCGTCGCCGAACCCCAGCCGGGCCAATCCACCGGCCCGGAAGTTCTCGACGAGGACGTCGCCGCCTTCCAGCAGGCGGCCGAGGAGCTTCGCTCCGTCCGGCCGGCGCAGGTCGAGCCGGATCGAACGCTTGTTACGGTTCACCGCGAGGAAGTACGACGCCGTCCGCGTTCCGTCCGACTCGTCACCAACCCACGGCGGCCCCCAGCCGCGGGTCGCGTCGCCGTCGGGCGGCTCGACCTTGATCACGTCGGCCCCGAGGTCGCCGAGGACCATCGTGCAGTACGGGCCGGCCAGGACGGTCGAGCAGTCGATGACCCGGATCCCGGCGAGGGGACCCGGGTTGGGCGCCGGCGAAGGCGTCGAGGTCATTCGCCGATGGTAGCGGCGTGGACGGCTCCGGCCGGAAGAAGTTGGGCCCCGGGCGCTGCGGACGCAACGACCCGGAGGCAGCCGAACGATTGCCGTTCGGCCATCCGGGTCACCACGACCCAAACGTACTGGTCGTGCGCGGGCGCACCTCCTTCGGCGACACCGCCCTCGCAATGCGATCATGGCCCGATGACCGACGACCACCGACCGACCCTGATGACCGTCCACGCCCACCCCGACGACGAGACGATCGGCACGGGCGGGGCGATGGCCAAGGCGGTCGCCGCGGGCCATCGGGTCGTCCTCGTGACCTGCACGCGTGGCGAGCAGGGCGAGATCGTCGTCAAGGACATGGACACGCCCGACAACCACCGCCGGCTCGGCGAGCTGCGGGCGGCGGAGCTCGAGTCGGCGATGGGCGAGCTCGGCGTCACCGAGTGGGAGAACCTCGGCTACCGCGACTCGGACATGATGGGTCGCGAGGGCAACCAGGATCCGCGGACGTTCTGGAAGGCCGACCTCGACGAGGCCGCCGGCCGCCTCACCTGGCTCGTCCGGCGCTACCGGCCGGACGTCATGACGACCTACAACAGCTTCGGTGGCTACGGCCACCCGGATCACATCCGGACCCACGACGTCGCGATCCGGGCGTACGCCCGGGCCGGCGAGCCTGCCTGGTACCCGGAGCAGTTCCAGGGGGGTGTGACGCCCTGGGCGCCATCGAAGCTGTACGAGACCGCGATGCCGGCCTCGGTCCGGCTGGCGATGCGCGACGCGATGAAGGAGGCCGGCAAGCCGAGCTTCTGGGACCCTCCGGAGGACGCGACCGAGGTGGAGCGCGCGGAGCACGAAGCGTTCATCGCGAAGATGCTCGTCCCGGACGAGAAGATCACGACCTGGGTCGACATCTCGGGCGACCCGATCGAGCGCAAGTGGCAGGCGATCCAGCGGCACGTGACCCAGATCGCGATGGACAGCGGCTTCATGGTCTTCGGCGAGGAGGGCTGGAGGGAGCACTGGTCGAGGGAGGCCTACATCCTCCGCGAGTCTCGCGTCGAGACGACGAAGCCCGAAGCGGACCTGTTTGCCGGCCTGACCTGAGGCTGGCGGTCAGCCCGCGTGCGCCGCGACTGCGTTTGTCCCTACCGCGTTCGACACGACTGCGTTCGTCGCGGGTGGGATGACGTGCCGAGCCGCGACAGCCGCTACCACGGAAGCATCCCCTTGGAAGCATCGAAGACCTGCCCCATCACGACGCGCCCGTCGCCCGCGGGGTCGAGGAAGTTCGGCTGGGCCTTGTCGAGGATGATGTGCGGCCGCATCCGGGCCTGGACGAGGGTCGGGCCACGGAACGTCAGCTCGAGGGTGATCCCCTCCATCGTCGGCTCCGACCAGGTCTGATCGAAGACGAAGTTGCCGAGCGCATACCAGATGGGCTTGCCCTTGTAGACCTCCATCGCCCCGGCCCAGTGGGCGTGGTTGCCGATGACCATGTCGGCGCCCGCGTCGAGCGCGGCGCGGGCCAGGGTCTGCTGGCCCCGGAAGGGTGTCGGGTCGTACTCGGTCCCCCAGTGCGGGAACACGATCACGACCTGGGCACCGGCCTTCCGGGCCGCGGCGACATCCGCCTTGACGACACCGGCCGACAACCGCGCGCTGCCGGCCCGATCCGGGCTCGCCGTGTAGTCCCGGCGGATCGTGTCGTAGGCGAGGAACGCGACCTTCGTCCCGCCGGCCTCGAGGATCGACGGCTTCCGGGCGGCCGCGATGTTCTTGCCCGCGCCGCTTGCCGCGATCCCCCGCTGGCGGAGGTTGGCGATCGTCTGGAGGATGCCGTTGGCGCCGGCGTCGCCGATGTGGTTGTTGGCGAGGCCGACCCAGTCGATACCGGCGTTCGCCAGACCGGCGATCAGCTTCGGATCGGCCGAGAACCGGAGGCCCGACGTGTGATAGCTGAACCGGTCGGGCGCCGGGTTCTCGAAGTTGGCGATCGCGATGTCGGCCGACGAGACCAGGTGGCGCAGTGCGCCCGGGTTCCCCGTCCGTCGAGTCCGCGGCAGGTCCCAGCCGAGTGGCGAGCAGTCCTTGCACCGCGAGGTGATCTCGGCGGTCCCGCCATCGAACGGGAAGTCAGCGCCTTTGCCCCGGATCGTGACGGTCTGGGCGACGCCGCGGTCGAGCATGATGTCGCCGCCCGCGACGAGCGTCCAGGAGCCGGCCGGATCGAACACGGGCGTGTCGACCGGCTGCGGCAGGCGGGCCGTCAGGCCCCAGTCCGCGACGGTCGCGACCGCATCCACCCCGAACAGCCGGCGATTGCCCCAGCCTAGCGCTCGGACCGAGGGCCCGACCGCATCGGCGCGGAGGACCCCGAGGCGCTTCCGATGCGAGGCGAGGTCCGCGGCGAGGGTGGCCGCGTCCGCGGCCAGGCCGAGATGCGCGTCGCCGGCCGGTCGGTCGACACCGATCCCGGCGAGAATCGCCTCGGCCTCCGTCGCGACGAGCTCGAGGCCGTCCCACGTCTTGCTGGTCCCGGCGAGCGCGGCCTGGACGTCGGCCCGGCCGATCTGCTCGACCGTCGTCCGGTACTGGGCGACGGGAACGATCGGGACGTCGGCAGGGGGCCCCTCGATCGGCACAGCGGGCGACGCCGAAGGCTGGTTGTCGGGTGCGCTCGGGGTCGGCACGGGCACTGTCGGCGGCGCCGAGGCGGCATTCGACCCGGCCGCGACCGCGGACCCACGTGCGCTCGAGCTGGCGCCCGGCGACCCCGCTCCCGAACCGATCCCCGAGATCGCGACTGCGAACAGCAGGACACCGACGGCGACCACGAGAGGGAGGCGCTTCACCGGTCCGATTCTGGCACAAAAGAACGCCCCGTCCGGGCGGGCGGACGGGGCGTAGGGAGAATGCGTCGATGGCGGACCCGACCGGATTCGAACCGGCGATCTCCAGCGTGACAGGCTGGCATGTTGGGCCGCTACACCACGGGTCCGTTGCAGCGAGTGCGGAGGATAGCAGGTGAGGCGGGCGTTGTCGTCCCGGCCATCAGCGGCGCGGGCGATCGTCAGGGCTCGATGATCGTCGCCCTGAACTCACCGAGGCGGCCATATCGCGCCAGGATCCGACCGTCCTCGGCGTCGTGGAAGGTGACGGACGCTTCCCAGAACGACGGCTCACCTCGATCGTCGAAGCCGGACATCCCCGACGCCATCACCACGGAGCCGCCGAAGCCCATGTGGATCGAGTCGTACGCCGCGTCGTTGGACCACCGGCCCAGCAGCGCCATCGTCCGTGGGTCGACGACGAGGATCCCGAGGCTCCGCAGCGCATCGAGCGGGCCAGGCTCCTGCGCATAGCCCAGGAGGTACAGCCGGCTTCCGTCGCGAGAACCGGTCATCTGGCCATCGAACGGGCTCGGGACGATCGCATCCGGCCGGACCCAGACGGGCTGCGCGCCGTCGAGAGGCTCCCCGCCGCTGGCGGTTTCCGCGTCCCGATCGAAGGTCATCTCGGCCACGCTGCCCGTCGCCGCGTCGATCCGACGGAGATGCATCGCCGATCCGTTCCAGACCCAGATCGCGCCGTTCGCCGTATCGAAGAGCATGTCCGAACTGAAGTCGCTGACATCGGTCACGTCGACTCGCCGCGTCAGCCCGCCATCGGCGGCGAACTCGCGGATCGACCATTCCGGCTCGACGTGGCCGGGGGACTCGCACATCGCGACGAACTGATCGGGAGCGAGAAAGCCGCCGAGGACGCAGATCGTGGGCCCGGCGAGGTCCCCCACCGGACTCACTGCCACGGGTTGGCCATGCTCGAGACGAATCGTCCAACCGACCGATTGGGTCTCCAGGGGGTCACCCGCGTTGAGCGTGGCGGCCCAGACCCAGGCCCGATCACCACCCGGAGCAAGGCGGACGAACGGCCCAACGGCAAACGCCTGCACTGGAGCGACGGAACCTGCCACATCGGGCGGCCGCTGCGTGCCCAGTGCCAGCTGCGGCCCGCTCGTCCCGGCCGCGAGGTCCAGCGATGCGACCGAATACGTCCACTCTGACGGGCCCTGGACGGCGGCGACCAGCAGGCCCGTCCGGCGGTCGGGCGCCAGATCGATGCCCGTCCTGACGGCGATGGATCGGTCCGGACCACTCGTCGTGCCGAGCCTCCCGATCGTGCGCCGGTCGAGCTCGTGGCCGGCTGGGTCCAGGAGCACGAGCTGGACGTCCTGGACGGACCCACCAGCGATGCAGATGCACAGCCAGCCGGCTCCGCCGGGGACCGGGACGACGACATCGTCGTCGAAGAACGTGTTCACCGACTCGAGCGTCTCGCCGGTTCCGAGGTCGAGCACCCGGAAGTTGTTCGACACCACCCCGACCGTCCCCGCAAACCGGCCGGCCCCACCCGTCAGCGCCGGAAGCGCGGTCGCGAACTGCGCGGCCGTCGGAAACGGCGTCGGCTCGGGCGTGGCGAGGAGGCCGGTCAGGCCGTCGAGGGACGGGCGGCTGGACGGTCGGGGGCCAAACCAGCTGATCGCGAGGATCGCCACCGCAGCAGCAGCGACCATCCCGACTGCGAGCCTCCGACGCCGACCGCTGCCGCCGCCCGCTGGCCCGCCGAGCGGCTGGGGCGCGACCGAGTACCCATCGTCCCCCGGTCGATCCGTCATGCGGCCACCCTACAACCGGCCTCCCCACGTCGCATCCGCCTCGGGCCTGCGGAGCCGACCCTATACTCGGCGGCCATGACGACGATCGATCTTCGCTCCGACACCGTCACCCATCCGACGCCCGAGATGCGCCGGGCGATGGCCGCCGCCGAGGTCGGCGACGACGTCTGGGGCGAGGACCCGACCGTCAATGCGCTCGAGGAGCGGGCGGCGGAGCTGCTCGGCATGGAAGCCGCCGTCTTCGTGTCGTCGGGGACGATGGGCAACCTCGTCTCGCTGATGGCCCACGTCCCGCGGGGCGGCGAGATCATCGCCGGCGCCCAGAGCCACATCGTCCGCGACGAGGCCGCCGGCCATGCCGTAGTCGTCGGCGCGAGCGTCCTCCAGTTGCGCGACCGTCCCGACGGGACGCTCGACCCCGACGAGGTCGCGGCCGCGTTCCGCGATCCGACCGACGCTCACGAGCCGACGACTGCCCTCGTCGCGATCGAGAACGCCCACAGCCACTCCGGCAACCAGCCGATCGACGTCGCCACGACGACGCGGCTGGCGGCCGTGGCGCACGAACGAGGGGTGCCGCTCCACGTCGACGGAGCACGCTTCTTCAACGCCGTCGTCGCCCTCGGCGTGCGGCCAGCGGACCTCGCGGGGCCGGCCGATTCGGTCTCGTTCTGCCTGTCGAAAGGGCTGGCCTGCCCGGCCGGATCGGTCGTCGTCGGCGGCACGGCGTTCATCGGCCGGGCTCGTCGGGCGCGGAAGCTGCTCGGCGGCGGGATGCGCCAGGCGGGCGTGCTTGCCGCGGCGGGCCTCGTCGCGCTGCGCGCCGGGGACGCGGGGATGATCGATCGCCTCGCGGAGGATCACGCGAACGCCCGCCGCCTGGCCGAGCTGCTGACGGAGCTGCCCGGCGTTCTGAGCCCCGGCGACATCGCCCAGCCCGGCAACGGTCCCCTGGACCCCGGCCGGGTCCGGACGAACTTCGTCCTGTTCCGTGTCGAGGCCGATCGCTCCGCGTTCCTCGCCGCGACGGCGGCCCGTGGCCTGCTCCTCGATCAATACCCCCACGGTCAACTCCGGGCCGCAACCCACGACGGTGTCACCGCCGACGACATCGAGCGGGCCGCCGCGATCGTGGCCGCAGCGCTCACCGAGACGCAAGCCTCGGTCGCCGCCGGGTCCGCCGGGGCGGCGCGAGGCTGAGCACCCGGCGTCCTGCACGTTCGCGCGGGATGTCGGACACTCGCCGTCCCGCCGAAGATCACCCGGTCGGCATCCATCACGACATCAACTTCCAGGAGAGATTCGTGCCCGACAGCCTTCAGGACGTCGCCCTGACCCGCCCCGAGCCTGCCGCGCAGCCGGGACGGCTCGACGACCGCCTCTACGACCTGGTCGAGACCCGGTTCCGGCGGATCATCCGCGACAACCCGCTCGTCGGGACGTACCTCGGCATCCACACGGAAGACCACCGCCTCGGCGACGCCAGCCGCGATGCGGTCCTCGGCGAGCTGGCCGCCGACAAGGCCCACCTGACGGCGGTCGAGGCGATCGATGACGCCGGCCTGTCGGCCGACGCCCGGTTCGAGCGCGACCTCGAGGTCCACAATGTCCGCCGATCGATCTTCGACGCGGAGACCGTCCGGACCTGGGAGCGGCGGTCGACCGCGCTCGACGTGATCGGCGACGCGCTGTTCCTGTCGTTCGCCCAGGACTTCGCGCCGCTGGCCGAGCGCCTGGCCTCGATCACGAGCCGCCTCGAGGCAATCCCTGCCTATCTCGACGAGTCGCGGACCCGGGCAACCGTTCCCCAGGTCCGCGCCTGGCAGGAGCTCGAGATCGAATCGGCCGCGGACCTGCCGTCGTTCTTCGACGAGATCGTGACCGCCGGGGCGATCCTCCCCGACGCCGACCGACGGCGTCTCGAGCGCGCGGCCCAGGGCGCCCGGACGGCGATCGCGGACTACGCCGGGACCCTCACCGCGTCGCTCGAGAGCGGCTCGGACGACTGGGCCCTCGGACGCGAGCGGTACGACGAGCTCGTCGAGTTG
>DASUPH010000464.1:0-2849 GCA_036276275.1 Candidatus Limnocylindrales bacterium | reverse complement strand
GACGGGCGACGCCCGACCCGAGGCCCGTCGGCCACGGCTGATGGTCGGCAAGACGCCGGGCGTGCTGGCCGACGACCACATCGCCGAGGCGGGTCGGAAGGTCCTCCGCTTCCACCTCGCCCGGATGATCAACCGCGAGGCCGGGACCCGCGAGGGGACCAACTCCGAGGATCTCCACGCGATGCGCGTCGCGACCCGCCGCCAGCGGGCGGCGTGGCGTGTCTTCGGCGAGGCGTTCCGGGCCGGCCGGACGAAGAGCCACCGGTCCCGCCTGCGCGAGGTCGCGACCCGACTCGGGGCCGTTCGCGATCTCGACGTCCTGCTCGAGGCGGCCGACGCGTACCGGGCGGACCTGCCTGTCACCGAGCAGCGTGCCCTCGAGCCGTTGCTCGCCGCGTGGCGGACCCATCGCGACGATGCCCGCGTCCTGCTCGTCCGGGAGCTCGATTCGGACGGCTATCGGCGCTGGCTGGACGACTACGCGGAGTTCGTCCGGCACGAGGGCACCGCCGTCGCCACGTCAGGCCCGACCGAACCGCACCGCGTGCGGGACACGGCGGCATCGCGGATCCACGCGGCCTACGAGATGGTGCGGGCCTACGAGCCGGTCCTCCGCTGGGCCGACGTCGAGACCCTCCACGAGCTGCGGATCGCCGGCAAGTGGCTGCGCTACTCGCTCGAGTTCGTCCGCGAGGCGCTCGGTGCCGAGGCGGACGGGTTGATCGCCCGGGTCACCGCCCTCCAAGACCATCTCGGGCTCATGCACGACGCCGACGTCTCGGCCCATCTGGCCCGCGACTTCCTCGTCGAGCACGCGGGCTCGCTCAGCGACGCGGAGAGCGGCGCGATCGCCCGCTACCTCGTCAACCGCGAGCGCGAGGTGACGCGTCTTCAACGGACGGTCGGCCGGGCGTGGCGCGGCGTCGCAGGGGTCGCGTTCCGACGCGGCCTGGGACGGGCGCTCGCCGGTCTCTGATCGGCGCCATGCCGACGCGGCATGAGATCCGACGTCTTCGTGCATGCGCGAGGACCCATTCGCACCCGATCACGAGGGCTCGGACCGATTTCGATGCCGCTCCGGCATGACGGCCGGCGGCTCAGCCCATGACTCAGCCGATCCAGCCGTGGGCGAGCTCCTCGAGCCGGTCGCGCCAACCCTGACCGGCCCGGGCCGCGGCAATGATCGCGCCCTCCCGAATGCCGGTGTCCACGACCCGGACCGAATCCACACGGCAGCGCTGGAGGACGACCTCGACGATGGCGGCACCGGCGGCGAGCAGCCGGATCCGCGCCTCACGCAACCCATGCTGGGCCGCCAGCAGCTCGGCCGGACCGCTGGCGATCACCTGGCGCGCGAGTGCCAGCGCCGGCCGGTCCAGGGTGTCAGGCCGGTCGGCGTCGCCGCCGCGGCGGACCAGCTTGAGAAGGTTCGAGGCGGTGCCGCCGACGACGACGACGTCGGTCGGTGGTCGCGCCGGCGTCCAGGCGAAGGCGTCGTCCGTGGCCTCGGCCAGCGCCAGCAGCTCGCCGTCGGTCGGCGGGTCGTGGTCGACAATGCGCCGGGTCAGTCGCCCCGCGCCGACCTGGAGGCCGGTCGCCCGGGCCAGCCGGCCCGGTCCGATCTCCACGATCTCGCAGCTGCCGCCGCCGATGTCGACCACGATCAGCTCGCCGCGGACCGCCCGTCCCGCCGACAGTCCGATGAGCGTCAGGAGCGCCTCCTCCTCGTGCTCGAGGACGTGGAGCGGGACGCCACTCAGCGCCGAGACGTCGGCCACGATCCGCGTCGCGTCGGCCAGGCGACGAAGCGGCTCGGTCCCCATCACGATCGGCTCCGAGGCGCCGGCGACGCGAGCCTTCTGGACGTAGCCGACGACGGTCGACGCCAGGGTCGTCCGTCCGGCCGGCCCGAGCGATCCCGCGCCGTCGACGGCGGCGCCGAGGCCGAGGAACGTCGATTCGTCGATGATCGTCGCGAGCCCCCCGCGCTCGACGCCGGCCACGAGCAGGTGGACGCTCGTGGAGCCGAGATCGATCGCCGCGCCGGCCCGCCGCGCCATCGCCGGCCCGGATCAGCCGGCGCCGGTGTCGGTCGTGGCTCGGCGCCGGCCGCTGGTGGTCGCGCTCGTGCGGGTCTTGCGGGCCGTCGATCGTCGCCGGGCGGGCGTGCGGGCCGTCGCGGGCTTCTGGAGCTTCCGGAGGCCGACGACGAGAGCCGCCAGCTCGTCGATCTCGGCGACGACCTCGGCCAGCCGCGCCTCGCGCTTGGAGCGGTTCTTCTTCGTCGCCTTGTCCAGCCGGCCGCGGCGCCAGCTCTCCTCGGCCCGGGCGGCGGCCAGGGCATAGTCGAGCCATTCCAGGTGGCGGCTGACCGCGACCGTCGGGGTCATCGGGCCGGCGTGGGAGTCGAAGGCGGCCGGCGCGACGATCACCTCGGTCTTCTTGACGACCGGCTTCGCCTGGACGGTGGGATTCGTGGTGGCCGCCGCGGACCGGGCAACGAGGGCGGAACCGGTCGCGGCACGCCTGGCAGCCGGCTTGGCCGCGGGTTTCGCGGCCGCCTTCGTCGTCGCCGGTTTCGCGGCGGCCGGCTTCGTCGCGCTCGGCGATCGCTTCGTGGCGGCCGCCCTGGTGGCGCTCGGTGCCGCCTTCGGTGATGCGGTCGACCGCCCCGCCTTCGCCGATGGGCTGGTTGTTCGCTTCGGCGCGGTCGATCGGCGCGGCGTCGAGCCCGATCCCGGTCCTGTCGACCCCGTCGTCGTTTCGTCGGCCATCGCGTTCCTCCTCTGGTGCCCCGCGTGCATTGTCCATCAGCGCCGGGCCGGTCGCGTGCGTCCGCCTGTTAACGC
>DASUPH010000463.1:0-8273 GCA_036276275.1 Candidatus Limnocylindrales bacterium | reverse complement strand
GTATCGCGCGGCCTCCCGCGCGGCGTTCTCGAGCTGCTGGTTGTAGAAGACCCACAGCCCCAGGACGATGAGCGACATCAGCAGCAGGAAGAAGATCGGAAACACGATGGCGAACTCCGCCATCGCCTGGCCGCGCCGGTGACGTCTCATCCGCATTCGCTCGACCCCAGCGCGAAGTAGCACGGGATGACGAACGTGCGCGTTTTCTGAAGCCAGATGTCGCCGAACGACAGGAGCGGCAGGCTCAGGAGCGCGGTGAATCGGTAGCAGACCCGAACCTCAGCCCAGCGGGGTGTTCCCGAGCCGGCGTGGTTATTGCTCGGGGCGATCGCCAGGTCGCCGCACTCCGCTGGGATGGCGGCGCCCTGGACCTCGCCTGCGCAGTCGGTGTCCTGGCTGTCGTGGATGCACGCCTGGATCAACGGCATGCCGGCGCATGTGCTCGTCGCGGGATCGAACGCCGTGTTCTGAAGGTCCGCGGTCTCGGCGCAGATGGTCTGCGCGGCCAGGGCATGCAGGGGACCGTAGTACGCGGAGTTCCCAGCCGGTGCTGGCTGATCGAGGAGGATCGCGCCGGGCGGGTTCGAAAGGTACTTGTTCGCCATCACTTCTGCGGCGTCCCGGGCCGCGGCCTCGAGTGAGAGGCTGGCAGCAAAGACCCGCCCGAAGTCAGCGACAAGCACGACGAGCATGATGAGAACGGGTGCCACAAGGACGAACTCGACCAGGGACTGGCCGAATTCCAGGCGGCGAGGAAGGCGGCGTCCAACGTCTCTCACGCGACCATCTAGTACCAACGGTGGGTCCCCAGTGCCCTGCGGCGGCCGATCGTACTACCAGTTCCTTGCGGTCAACCTTGCTCAAACAAGCCTTCGTTGACGCTCGGCAACACTGCTAGGCTCACGAAATGATCGTCGTCGTGGGGAGCCCTGCCGGCCGCCAGACCGCCCAGGGCATCGCCGCTGCCGGCGTCGCGGCCACGGTCGGGCGGGTCGCTGCGGCCGCCGGCGCGGAGGTGCAGCTCGTCGGCAAGGTCGGCGAGGGGACGGTGGGGGACGCGGTCCTCCTGTCCCTTGCCCAGGCATCGGTCGGACACGTGGCCGTCCTCCGCGACGCGTCGAGTGCGACGCCGATCGCGCCGCTCGACGGGCTCGACGCCGAAGCGATGCTCGAACCGATCGACGGCGATGCGGGAACAGAGGAAAGGCCGCCAGCGTCGGCCGAGACGGCGGTCATACCGACCCTCGACAGCGGCGACCTCCAGCTCGCCCTCCGCTACCTCCCCGACTATCGCGTCGTCGTCGTCGCCGATCCCCTCGGAGCCGACGCCCTGGCGACCGTCGTCGCAGCCGGCCGCTGGGCAGGCGCCCAGCTGATCGTCGTCGTCGCGGCCGGTTCGAGCGTCCCGGGCCTGCCCGACGACGCGACGGTGCTCGAAGCGCCCCGGGTCGACGCGGAAGGCGCGTTCGCGGCGGTCGTCGGCGCGTACGCCGCCGCCCTGGACCGCGGTGCCAACCCCGCCGAAGCCTTCGCAACCGCCTCGGTCGGATCGGGCTGGGCGGCCGTCACCGACTGAGCGGCTCCGCGGCCCGAGCGGCTCCGCGGCCCGAGCGGCTTGATCTAGTCGAAGAGCCCGGGCGCCACGGTCACCGGTTGACCCGCCGGCGCGGGTTCGATCAGCTCCGGCCCGTCGTTCCGGACGTCGTTGACGAGCCGGCTGACCGCGACGATCCGGAGTGAGACGTCCTCGTTCGGTCGGAGCAGCCCCTGGAGCTCAGCCGGATCCTCGAGTCCGGGATCGAGCCAGGTCGACCAGGCCGCCTCGGGAACGACGACCGGCATCCGGTCGTGAAGGTCGGCGACCTGGGCGTTCGGGCTTGCCGTGACGATCGTGAACGTCCGGATCACGCGGTCGGCAGTGGGGTCGCGCCAGCCCGACCATAGCCCCGCGAGCGCGAGAGGCCGTCCATCGCGCTGTGCGATCAGGTACGGCTGGCGACGCGTTCCTTCGCGCTTCCACTCGTAGAAACCGTCGACCGGCACGAGGCAGCGCTTGCGGCGCAGGGCGTCGCGGAACGCTGGGCTCGAGGTCAGCGTCTCGGCCCGGGCGTTGAACATCCGGGAGCCGACCTTCGCCGCGTCGGCCCAGTGGGGGATCAGCCCCCAGCGGTACGCGGTGATCGCCCGTCGGTCGTCCCGCTGGACGACGACCAAGGCGTCATCGGTCGGGGCGACGTTGAAGCGCGGCCCGAGCTCGTCACTCAGCGGTTCCGCGGCGAAGATTTCGGCAAGCTCGGACGCTGGGCGCTGCTGGCTGAATCGTCCGCACATGGTCGGCAAGTCTAGACGCGTCTCCTGTATCGTCGGCTCATGGACCAGACCCCCGAGACCGAGCCGACGATCGATCGTCGGGTGTCGGGCCCGCTCAGCCGCGAGGCCGCGGCCGCGCTCCTCAACCAGGGCGCCGCCCTGCTCGAATCCGGTGAGTTTCCCGAGGCGCTCGCGACGTATCAGCGGGTCGTCGGGTTCGACGACCCCGAGGTGACCGCAGCCGCCCTCCTCGGGATGGCCCAGAGCCGCTACCGGATGGACGACGAAGCGAGCGCGCTGGCCACGTGGGAGGCAATCCTCGAGCTGCCGGAAACGACCTCGACCTATCACGCCTGGCGCAATGTCGCGGCGGCCCGCGTCCGCGATGGCGACCTGAACGGGGCGATCGCCGCCTACCGCGAGGCGGACCGCCGAGCCCCGGCGGCCGACAAGCCGGAGATCGCGAACCGCCTCGGCTGGCTGGCCAAGGAGACAGGCAACGTCCGGGCCTCCCGGCGTTACTTCGCCCGTGGCCGGGGGACCGTCCTGCCGCTCGCGACCTACGCCATTCTCGGGATCACCGTGGCGGTCTCGCTCGCGGCGATGTTCGCGACCGACGGCGGCGATCTCGAGCGGCTCTTGCAGCTCGACAAGCGGGCCGTCGCCGCGGGCGAGATCTGGCGGCTCTGGTCGGCGACGCTCGTTCACGACCCGACGAACCTGCTCCACCTCCTGTTCAACATGTACGCGCTCTACCTGTCGGGCCCGATCGTCGAGCGCCTGTACGGCTCGGTCCAGATGGTCGTCTTCTACCTGGTCTGCGCGGCCGGCGGCTCCCTGGCGAGCTTCGCCTTCGGCAGTCCGGCGCCGTCCGTCGGCGCGTCGGGGGCGATCTTCGGTCTCTTCGGGATCCTGCTGATCGCGACGCGGACCCATCACCCGGCGCTGGACCGGGCGTCGCGGAACTTCATCGGCCAGCTGGGCACGATCCTGATCATCAACGTCATCTTCGGGCTCCTCGCGGCGGGCTACATCGACAACTTCGCCCACGGCGGGGGGTTCGTCAGCGGCGCCCTGCTCGGGATGGCGTTCGTGCCGGGCAAGGTCGCCACGATCCGCTCGATGTGGCAGGCCGGCACGGGTGGCACGTTGACGACGGGCTTCGTGGGGAGCCCGATCGGACGGCTCGTGTCGATCCTCCTGCTCGTCGGCCTGATGGCGATCGCCGCCTGGGTCGGGTTCCGCCGCTGGGGCTGACCGCCCGGCACCCACTCGGCTGACCGCCCCGCGCCGCCGGCGCCGCCTGGACGGCCTCAGGACACGGACGGCTGGACCGGCAGGACGACGCTGACCCGCGCTCCTCGCGGCACCAGGTTCTCGGCGACCGCCGCGCCGCCGTGGGCGCGGGCGAGCTCGCGCACGATCGAGAGCCCGAGCCCCGAGCCCGCTCCCGTCCGTGACGGGTCGCCGCGGTAGAAGCGCTCGAACGCGCGATCCGTGCCGCCCGGCGCGAACCCCGGGCCGTCGTCGACGACCGCGAAGGCAATTGCCGGACCGGGGACCCCGGCGGCGTCGTCGACTCGACGCGCCTCGAGCCGGATCGTCCCGCCCTCGCCGGCGACCGCGAGCGCGTTCTCGACGAGATTGCCGAGGATCCGGTCGAGCGCGAGCCGGTCGGCGGCCAGGGCGAGGGGCGGCCCGTCCGTTGGACCGGGTTGCGCGACGGCGAGATCGGCGTGAGCGGCCGCGGCCGCTGCGTCGAACCGGGCAACGGTCGCCTCGAGCAGCTCCCGTGCGTCGATCGGCTCGACATGGAGTGCATCGGCGCCGGTGCGAAGGCGATCGATCGCGCCCAGCTGGCCGACGAGCCGCTCCAGCCGGGCGGTCTCCTCGGCGATCGCCTCGGCCGCCCGGTCCGCGGCGTCGCCCGTCGCCGTTCCGTCAAGCAGGGCCGTCGCGTAGCCACCGATCACGGTCAGGGGCGTGCGCAGGTCGTGGCGGAGGTCGGCCAACAGCTCGCCTTCGCGGGCACGACTGCGGGCGAGCTCGGCCGCGACCGCGTTCACCCGCTCGGTCAGGCCACGGACCTCGCTCGGGCCCTGGACGGGCAGCGGAGCGCCGGCCGGCGCCGCGGGATCGACGAGCTCGCCGGTTCGCCGCGCCAACCGCTCCAGCGGCCGCGCGACGGACCTCGAGAGGACGACGGCGAGGGGGGCACCGACGAGGAGCGTCACGAGGATCACGATCGGCAGCGACCGGCCGACGTCGCGGAGCGCGTCGGCGCCGGATCGATCGACCGACGACAGCAGGACCGCCCGCGAACCGGCGGCATTGGGCCCGCGGAGGACGAGCGCCGCATAGTCGTGGGTCAGGCCGTCGCTGAACGGCGCCGCGCCGGTCAGGGTCTCGCCGATCCGGGTGTCGGCGGCAATGGGGATCGCGACGGTCGGTGAAGGATCGGGGATGCCGACGTCGACGACGCTCCCGTCGGCCGCGAGGAGATGGATCGTCACCCCGTTCGCGACCTCGCCGCGGATCTGGTTGACGACGGTTCGGACCTCGCGGTCGGCCACGGCGCCGCGGAGCCGTACGGCGAACGTCTGGACGATGTCGGCCAGGCCGCTCGACGTCGCGTCGGCGTGAAGCCCCCGGAGGACGACGAACATCGTGGCCCCGACCGCGAGCCACACCGCGACGGCCAGCAGCCCGAAGGCGGCGACGATCCGACCGGTCAGGCTGGCGGGCATCTGCGGTCAGTCGGGCGGCGGAGAGGCGGGCGATGCGTCGGGATCGGGGACCGGCTCGCGACGCGGGGGGACGAGCCGGTAGCCCACGCCGCGGACAGTCTCGATCGGCGGGCCATCCGGCCCGAGCTTGCGGCGGACCTCGCCGACATGGACGTCGACGGTCCGTGTCTCGCCCGGGAAGTCGGTTCCCCAGACATCCTCGAGGAGCACGTCGCGGGTCAGGACGACCCCCGGGTCGCGGGCCAGCGCCGCGAGCAGGTCGAACTCGCGGGCGCGGAGTCCCAGGTCGCGGCCGGCAACGGTCGCCTCGCGCCGCCGCGGATCGACCCGCAGCGTGCCGACCTCCATCGGCCGGCCGCCCTTGGCCGTCGCCTCCGTCCGGCGGAGGATCGCCTTGACCCGGGCGACGAGCGCCCGCGGGTTGAAAGGCTTCGTGACGTAGTCGTCGGCACCGAGCTCGAGACCGACGATCGCGTCGACGTCGTCGTCCCGTGCCGTCAGCATCAGGACGGGCGTGTCACCCCGACGGCGGAGCTCGCGACAGACCTCGAGCCCGTCGACCTTCGGGAGCATCAGGTCGAGGATCACGAGATCGGGGTCGTGCCGGGTGTGCCGGGCGAGCGCCTCCTCGCCGTCGGCCGCGGTCACGACGGCGTAGCCCTCCTTCTCGAGGTAGAGCCGGACGAGATCGACGATATGACGCTCGTCGTCGACGACGAGGATCGTCTTCACGGGTGGTCGGATCGTGAGGGCGCACGCTTCTGCATCGCGGCGGAGGATACGCCGTGGCCCACCGATCGATGGCGGGTGTTGTAAGCGGAGGGTAAAGCGCTAGTCGCTCGGCCAGCGCTCCTCGAAGACGACCTCCTCGCGCGGCAGGCGAGCTTTGCCCGGTGCGGACTTCGGCTTTCGCGCGGCCGCGGTCGGATGGCCGATCTGGATCATCGTCCGGACCATCCGGTCGGCCGGAACGCCGAGGAGCTTGCCGACGGCCTCGCGGGCATCGGCGACGATCCAGCTGATGCCGGCGCCCAGATCGAGCATGCCGGCGCCGATCAGGAGGCGTTCGGCGACGCGGCCCTCGTCGTAAGCGCGACCGACGGCCCGCTTCGGGTCCGAGGGCACGACGATCGCGATCGCCGCCTGGGCCGTGGTCAGGCCACGGGTCTGCGGCTGGCCGAGATCGCGGATGGCCCGGATCGTCGCTGGATCGCGGATGACGATGAACCGCCACGGCTGGGTGTTCTCGCTGCTGCCGGACCAGCGGGCGACGTCGAGGAGCGCGTCGAGGTCGGCGTTGTCGACGGGCGCCTCATCGAACTCGCGGTACTGGCGGGTGCGGCGCAGCTGGCGGAGGCGTTCGTCAGGAGCGGGATCACTCTTACTCACGATGGACTCCTCTGGCTGATGCATCATCCCCCGAGGGTCGCCAACAGGGCGCCCGACGCGGCCTTCAACCGAGCCGCATCGTCGCGGCTGATCTTGTCGTCGAGATCAGAGATGCGCTTGTCAAGCTTCCGAGCCGCGTCGAGAGCTTTGCCACGGTTGCCTTCGGCCAGTGCCCGCCGGACCGATCCCGCCAGCGACTCGAGATCGTTGGCTTCCTTGCCCTTCAGGCCGTCCGGTCCGCCTCTGGCTGCGAGGATCGCGGCGTCGACCTTGTCGAGGGCAACGAGGGCCGGATCGCGGGAAGGGGATGGGGCGCGCGATGGCGAAGCGGCGACCGAGGGCGACGCCGACGGACCGGGCCCCGCGCTCGCGACCACGGCGGACGGACGAATCGACGCTGCGGCTGATCCGCCGAGCAGGCCGCCGAAACGCAGCATGACCAGAACGGCGGCGAGCAGGACGGCAAGGATCGTCGCGCCCGGCAGTAGCCTTGCCGACGGCTTGCCCGATCTGGCCGGCGCCTCGCGTCGGCTCGACGGGATCGGGATTCGGGCCGTCTGGCCGAGCGGGACGGCGGCCGCAGTCGTCGCATCCTCGGACGGACGCGGGGAAGGGCTCAAGTCAGCGGTCGCTCCCGCGCCGGCCGCGGCGCTTGCGGATGCGGCGCTCGCGGCGAGCGCTGCCGCAGTCGCCGCCGATGCCCGCCGCTCCACGCCCCCATCCCGGCTCCAGCGGCCCAGTGCGGTCGTCAGGCCGGTCGCGACCTCGAGGGCGTCCGGACGATCCGCCGGCACCGCCGCCAGGGCAGCGTCGATCACGCCATCGAACGCGGTTCCGAGCTCCGGAGCGACGTCCGACGGGCGCCGCGCGGGCGCCTGGGCGGCGGCAACGAGCTCGGCCATCGAACCGGCGGGGCGCGGCAACTCGCCGGTCAGCCCGGTGAACGCGACGACGCCGAGGGCGTAGACGTCGGCGGCCGACGACGCGCGTTCGCCGGCGAGAACCTCCGGCGCAAGGTAGGCGAGCGTCCCGACGGCCGTCCCGGGCGCCGTCAGCTCGCTCAGCCCCTCCTGGTCGTCGGCAAGGGCCACCCCAAAATCGGCCAGCTTTGCCCGATCCGCCGCGAAGAGGATGTTCTGGGGCTTCACGTCCCGATGGACGACGCCGCGCCGATGCAGGTCGGCAAGGCCGTCCGCGATCGAGACGAGGACCGGGATGAGCTCGTCGGGTGACAGCCGCCGTTCGCCGGTCATCCTGGTGGCCAGCGATCCACCGGGGCAGAGCTCCATGACGAAGAACGGCTCGCGACCCGTCGCTGGGTCGCCCGCATCGACGTCGAAGACGGCGACGACGCTCGGGTGGGAGGCCGCGGCGAGCGACCGCGCCTCGCGCTCGAACCGGGCGGCGGTGGCCGGGTCGCCGGCGTGGTTGGGCAGCAGGATCTTGACCGCGACGTCGCGGTCGAGCCGTTCGTCGCGGGCCCGCTGGACCGTGGCCATCCCACCGGATCCCAACGGGGCGACGATCCGGTATCGGCCGGCCAGGAGGTCTCCGGGGGCGGGCATGCGAGCGAGCCTACCCGATGCGATACGATCGGGCGCCTGTCCGGAGGTCCCATGTTCTCGACGCTGCTCGGCGCGTTGCCGGCCGATCCGGATCGCGCGACGGCGCCCGCGGAGGAGCGCACCCGCGCCAACCTGGCGGACCTGGAGACCGCGGGCGTCGAGCTCCTGGCAGCCGGGGAGCCGCTCGACCTGACGTCGCCGCCCGACCCGGCCGTGGTGGCCGACGCCTGGCAGCGTGTCGCGGCTGCGTCGACGCGTCCCG
>DASUPH010000462.1:0-2578 GCA_036276275.1 Candidatus Limnocylindrales bacterium | reverse complement strand
GGCCAGGGCCGCGCGGGTGCCGGGCGTCGCCGCCAGCCGATAGCCGGCGCCACTCAGCGCAGCCGCTAAGCGCCCGAGCGTGCCCTTGTCGCGATCCGCGATGGACAACAGCGCGAGGGCGCCCTCGTCGCCCGGGCGCGGCGGCACCAGCGCCGCGCCGAGGAGCGCCTTGGCCAGCGCCACCCGCGGATCCCCGTGGATGCCGATCACCTCGCCCGTCGACTGCATCCCTGGGCCGACGGACGGGTCGACGCCGCGCAGCTTGGCCGTCGAGAACGCCGGCGCCTTGACCGCGACGAACGGTGGCGGCTCCAACAATCCGTTCGGCCAGCCGAGGTCCGCGAGCCGCTCGCCGAGCGCGATCCGGACCGCGAGCTCGACCATCGGGACGCCGGTCACCTTCGACAGGAACGGCACCGTCCGCGAGGCACGTGGGTTGACCTCGATGAGGTACACGCCATCCTCGCGGACGATGAACTGGGCGTTGCAGAGCCCCCGCGCGCCGAGAGCCAGCACGATCCGTTCCATCGTCGTCACGATCAGGTCCGTGTCGCCCTCGCTGAGGGTTTGCGGCGGGAACATCCCGACGCTGTCGCCGCTGTGGACGCCGGCCCGCTCGACGTGCTCGAGGAGGCCCGGGATCAGGACTCGCTCGCCGTCGCTGACGGCGTCGACGTCGACCTCGATCCCCTCCAGGTAGCGGTCGATCCGGACCGGCCGATCGGGGTCGACGACCGTCGCCGCCGCGAGCTGGCGGACGATGTCGTCGGGCGAGTAGCAGAAGTCGATCGCCAGGCCGCCGATCACGAAGCTGGGCCGGACGATCACCGGGTAGCCGATCCGCTCGGCGAGCGTCAGCGCCTCCTCGATGCTGTGAGCCATCCCGCCTTCCGGCTGGGGGATTCCGAGCCGGTCCAGCAGGGCGGCGAAGCGGGTCCGTTCCTCGGCCTGGTCGATCGCCTCGAGGTCGCTGCCGAGGAGCGACACGCCCGCCGCGGCAAGCCCGGCGGCGAGATTGAGCGGTGTCTGGCCGCCGTACGCGACGACCGCCGGGAGGAGCCCCTCGCCGGGTGCGGTCTCGGCGTCGATCACGCTCCGGACGCTCTCCGGATCGAGCGACTCGAAGTACAGCCGCGTCGAGGCGTCGAAGTCGGTCGAGACGGTTTCCGGGTTCGAGTTGATCATCACCGCCTGCCAGCCGCGCTCGCGCAGCGTCTGGGCCGCGTGGACGGCGCAGTAGTCGAACTCGATCCCCTGCCCGATCCGGACGGGGCCCGAGCCGATGACGAGGGCCGCCGGTCGATCGACCGGCGGCGCCTCTGGCACCGAGCCCGCGGCGGCGTACGTGGAGTAGAAGTAGGGCGTTTCGGCCGCGAACTCGGCAGCGCAGGTGTCGACCATCGCGTAGCCCGGCCGCAGGCCGAGCGCGATTCGCGCGTCGCGGAGGTCCGACTCGGCCACGCCGGCCATTGTCGCGAGCTCCCGGTCGCCGAAACCCGCCCGCTTCGCGGTCGCGAGCAGGGTGGCCGCCTCGGCGTCCTGCGGGTCGGCGAGCCGGCCGCGGATGGCGCGAACCTCCAGCTCCAGCGCGACGCTCCGGCCCATCTCGGCGAGGAACCACGGCGCGATCCCGGTCGCCTCCTGGATCGTCGCCTCGGGGACGCCGCGCCGGAGCAGGCCGAGGAGCCGCCACAACCGCGAATCCGACGGACCGAGGAACTGCCGCAGCACGATGGGGGCGGCCGTCCGCTGGGCATGGCGGGTCGACTCGCACGCTGCGCCGGTCTCGTCGACCCAGGCAATCGGCTCGTCGGCTCGGGCTTCGCGATCCCCGAAAACGGCAGCGAGGTAGTCGAACGCCGGCGTCCAGGCCGGATCCTCGGCGAGGGGCCCGACGCCCGCCTGCTCGAGGCCGCGCAAGGCCTTGTTGAGGGCCGACCCGAAGGTCCGGTCGATGGCCATCACCTCGCCCGTCGCCTTCATCTGGCTGCCGAGAGTCCGGTCGGCCGTCGGGAACTTGTCGAACGGGAAGCGCGGCAGCTTCACCACGACGTAGTCGAGCGCCGGCTCGAAGGCCGCGACGGTGGTGCCCGTGACGACGTTCGGGATATCGGCGAGCGTGCGGCCGCAGGCGATCTGGGCGGCGACGCGGGCGATCGGGTAGCCGGTCGCCTTCGACGCGAGGGCGGACGAGCGCGAGACGCGCGGATTGACCTCGATCACGGCGTAATCGGTCGAGTCCGGCGAGAGCGCGAACTGGACGTTGCAGCCGCCCTCGACGCCGAGGGCCCGAATGATCTCGAGGGCCGCGCTGCGGAGCCGCTGGTGGACCGGGTCCGGCAGCGTCTGAACCGGCGCGACCACGATCGAGTCGCCGGTGTGAACGCCCAGCGGGTCGACGTTCTCCATCGAACAGACGGCGATGCACGTGTCCTCGGCGTCGCGCATCACCTCGTACTCGATCTCCTGCCAGCCGACGAGACAGCGTTCGACCATGACCTGGCCGATCGGGCTGGCGCGGAGGCCGGCCCGAATCCGCTCGCGGTAGGCAGGCTCGGATTCGACGATCCCGCCGCCG
>DASUPH010000461.1:0-6739 GCA_036276275.1 Candidatus Limnocylindrales bacterium | reverse complement strand
CCAGGCCGAGCTGCCGGGTTTCTACGCCCGGTCGAGCGGGCTCGCGTCACCCGAGACCGTCGCCTCGGTCGAGGAGGCGGCCCGGATCGTCGCCGTCCATCTCGAGCTTGGCCTCGGCGGGTTCCTGGTATGCGTGCCGGTGCCGGAGGCCGAGGCACTCCCCGGTGAGGTGGCACGGACCGCCGTCGGGCAAGCGATCCGCGAGGCGGCTGCGGCGAGCGTTGCCGGACCGGCGCTGACGCCGTGGCTCCTCACCCGCATCGCGGAGATCACGGAAGGCGCCTCCGTCCGCGCGAATACGGCACTGATCGTGAACGACGCCCGGATCGCCGGCCAGCTGGCGGTCGCCCTCGCCACGCCCTGACTTCCCGTGGGCGATGCCACGACGGCATCAATTCCGGAATTAGCGACCGTGACCGCGTCGCAGTTGCTGCGCGGACGAGCGTGATCACAATGAATCCAATGCCGCTGTGGCATCACCGTGAGGACGCCGTGGCGGCGAACATGTTCGATAGGTATCTCACTTCTGGACGACGCGACTCTTCCCATGGGGCGCGGTCGTGTCGTACACTCCCCGTCCCGAAGCCAACCCCCGGGGAGTCCCGTGTCCGGAAGCAGCCAGCCCCTCGCGATCGACGTCCGCGGCATCCGCCGCGTGTACAACGTCAAGCCGAAGCCCGTCGTGGCCCTCGACGGCGTCGACCTCGCGGTCGAGCCGGGCGAGTTCTTCGGGCTGCTCGGACCGAATGGTGCCGGCAAGACGACCCTGATCAAGATCCTGACGACGCTCCTCCTCCCGTCGGACGGAACCGCCCGGATCTTCGGCTTCGACGTGGAGCGCCAGACCAGGCAGATCCGGCGGATCATGAACATGGTCGCGGGGGGCGAGCAGTCGGGCTACGGCATCCTCACGGTCCGTGAACAGCTCTGGATGTTCAGCCAGTTCTATGGCCTCCCGTCCCGGGACGGCTGGAGCCGGGTCGACGAGCTGATCGACGCGGTCGGTCTCGACGAGCAGCGAGCCCAGCGGGTCAGCACCCTCTCGACGGGCCAGCGCCAGAAGATGAACTTCGCCCGGGGCCTGCTCAACGACCCGTGGATCTTCTTCCTCGACGAGCCGACGCTGGGCCTCGACGTCTCCGCCGCGCGGTCGGTCCGCGAGCTCGTCCTTGCCTGGAAGGCCGCCGTCCCCGGCCGAACGATCCTCCTCACGACCCACTACATGGCGGAGGCGGACGAGCTGTGCGACCGGATCGCGATCGTCGACCACGGCCGGATCCTCGCCCTCGGCACGCCCGACGAGCTGAAGCGCCGCGTCCAGCGCGAGTCCATCTTCCGGATCGAGATCGACCGGCTCGACGGGGGGGTCGATGTCCTGCGAAGCCTGACGGGCGTCGTCAGCGCGACCCAGGCCACGGCCGACGCCACCAACGGCAAAGGAGACCACCGGACGATCGAAGTCAACCTGAGTCTCGTCGATGACGCGGCGCTCGGCGAAGTCGTCGGGGCGTTGAGCGGGCTCGGTGCCCACATCCTTGCCCTCCGCAAGTCGGAACCGTCCCTCGAGGACGTATTTGTCGAGCTCGTCGGACGCGGCTTCCACGATGATACCGAACGACCCAGCAAAGACTCGACGCCACGCGATCGTCGGGAGCCTCCGGCATCCGATCCGACGGATGACGCCCGCGAGCGCGAGGCCGAGGTCGTCGCATGAGCGCCGACCGGCCGATCGTCCCGGGCCGGAACGCCTTCGTCTACCGCCCGACGGCCAGCCCCCAGGCAGCCGCCGAGTGGACGCCGCGCCAGGTCGTCATGACGAACCTGCGGACCGTGATGGGCCGGGCCTATCCGCGCGTCACCGGCCTGTTCCGCGAGAAGAGCTGGGTCTTCTTCGAGATTCTCCTGCCATTCCTCGCGACATCGGCCTTCGTCTTCGTCTACCGGGCGCTCCAGGCGCCGCCGCAGTACGTCGGCTTCGTCGTGCTCGGCGGGGCGATGACGGCGTTCTGGCTCAACGTGATCTGGATGATGGCCCAGCAGCTGTGGTGGGAGAAGAGCCAGGGCAACCTCGAGCTCTATTTCGCCGCCCCGATGAACATCATGGCCGTTCTCTTCGGGATGGCGTTCGGCGGCTTCGTGATGAGCTCGACCCGGGCTGCGGCGGTCCTGATCATCGCTTCGGCTGTGTACGGCGTCAGCTTCGCGGTCGACCAGTGGGCGCTCCTGATCGGCGTCTTCCTGCTGACCCTTGCGGCCCTCTACGGGCTGGGCATGGTCCTCGCCAGCCTCTTCCTGATGTGGGGTCGCGAGGCATGGCACCTGACCCAGCTCCTCGTCGAGCCGGTCTATTTCGTCTCCGGGCTGAACTTCCCGATCGCCCGCCTCGGCGTCCTGGGCTCGGTCGCGATCAGCATCCTGCCCCTCGCGGTCGGGCTCGACGCGATGCGCCAGCTGGCCTTCGCCGGCGCCGCGTATCCGATCGGGACGCCGTCGCCGGCGATCGAGGGGGCGATCCTCGTGGTCATGGTCGTCGTCTTCCTGCTCCTCAGCCGCTGGACCCTCGCGACGCTCGAGCGACGGGCCCGCCGCGAGGGCGCGCTGTCGGTTCGATGGCAGTGACCAGCGTCGACCACGAGGGTCTCGGCTCGCCCCGCTGGGGCGGCTTCGACCCGGCCCGGACCCGTGGTCGCGGCTGGGTCGACGTCCGGCGCAGCTTCGGCGTCGCCGTTCGCCTCGGTTGGAAGATGGAGGCGAACTGGACCGACCCGCTCCTGTTCTTCATCTACTCGGTGGCCAAGCCCCTCGCCTCGACCCTGATCCTCGTCGTCATGCTCGACGTGATCAGTGGCGGCGCGAAGCCCGAGTACCGGGCATTCGTCGTCGTCGGCAGTGCCCTCTGGGCGTTCGTCCTGAGTGGGGTCAGCGGGCTCGCCTGGATGATCCTCGACGATCGCGAGCGCTACCGGATGCTCAAGTACCTCTACGTCAGCCCGAGCGAGTTCGTCGTCGTCATGCTCGGCCGGGGTGTCGCCCGGATCGGGGTCGGCGCGATGGGCTCTGCCATCACGCTGGTCGTCGGGGTGGTCCTGCTCGGCGTCCCGTTCGCAGCGGGCGGGATCGATGTCCCGCTCCTCGTCGTGGTGATGATCCTCGGCGTGATCGCGATCCTCGCGATCGGCCTCCTTCTCGCTGCCATCTGCATGCAGACCCGGCAGGAGTCGTGGTCGTACCCGGAGGCCGCCGCCGGCGCGCTGTTCCTCGTGTCGGGCGTCGTCTTCCCGCTGGCGGTCCTGCCGGGTCCGGTCCAGGCGATCGGGCTGATCACGCCGCTGACATGGTGGATCGAGGGAGTCCGGCGGGCCCTGTTCCCGGGTGGGGTCAGTGCGATCGGCGGACCAGGCACCCTGTTCACGGAACTGACCGGCCGAGCGACGCCGACGGCGGCCGAGATCGGCGTCGCCTTGCTGGTCACCGGGTCGGTGGCTACACTCGCGGCAGTGGCCGTCTTCCGCGCGAGCGACCGCCGGGCCAAGGACCGCGGGCTGCTCGACCAGACGACCGGCTCCTGACCAACCGACTCGACGAATTCGGCGCCGCCACCGGAGATCGTGGCAGCCGCGGACATAGGAGACTCGATGCGCATCTACGAGGGCAGTCCGCGTCAGGACTTCGAAGAGGTCTTCCGATCGATCGGAGCCTTTGTCGACCAGCGCGGGATGCGCGAGATCCTCCTCGTCGAGGCGCCCGACGGCTTCATCGTCCAGGGCGTCGTCGCCTCCGGTCAGGCCGGCGGGACCTGGTCCGATTCGATGGGGTCGCAGGGCAAGGAGACGCTGACCTTCCTCGATGACGACATCGCCCGGTTCATGGAAGAATCGGTGGCCCGGCGCGGCCAGCCGGGACCCGAGCCCAAGCGGGACGCCGGCTTCTACGAGACGGCGCTCCGGGTGATCGGCCGCTACATGGACGAGCAGAAGCCGCGCGACGTCTTCTTCTTCGAGCAGGATGGCGCGTTCGTCGTCCGCCTGTTCCTCGGCGGCCAGGCCGGTGGACATCACACCCTGGCCGAGTTCACCCGCGACGACATCGCCGAGATGGTGACGCGGGGCCCCGGCCTCCGGACGCCGGTCGAGGCGTCGAAGCCGACGACCGCGGGCTGACACGCCGGTCGACCATTCATTGCTGATCTGCCGATCAACCAACGCAGCAGGAGGACCCATTCCATGAAGGCTCTCAAGACCGTCGCCGTTGCGCTCGGGATCACGCTCGCCGCCCTCATCGTGATCCCGCTCATCGTCCTCGCCGGACTCTTCGTCTGGCTGAAGGTCACCGAGGAGCCGGACGAGGACATCCTCGAGCTCGATCGCGAAGGCGCCTAATCGGCGCGCCCGACGTCGCCGCGCCACCAGGCGCGGCCACTCGATCGGACACCACGCCCGCCGGGAGCCCGGCGGGCGTTGATGTGCCTGTTCGCGAACGCCGCCTCGCGGAGGCAGGCGTCCTCGCGGTCATGGTTCTCTGGGCGGGGAACTTCATCGTCGTGAAGTCGGCCGTGGCCGTCCTGCCGCCGGTCGGCTTCACGTTCCTCCGGTTCCTGATCGCCTCCGCGACGCTGTTGCTCCTCCTCCGCTGGCGGGAAGGCTCGATCGGCCTGCCTCGTCGTGACCTCGTGGCGATCTGCGGCCTCGGTGCGATCGGTTTCGGCGTCTACCAGATCCTCTGGACGACCGGGCTCACGACGGTCCCGGCAGGCGACTCCGCCCTCCTGATCGCGTCGACGCCGGTCCTCGTCGCGATCTTCGCGGTCGCCGCCCGGTCGGATGTCCTCACGCCCGCCAAGCTCCTCGGCGCGATGGTCTCGTTCGTCGGCGTTGGAGCGGTCATCGCGTCCGGTCCGGGCCTGAGCCTCGGCCGATCGCTGGGTGGCGAGGCGATCACCCTGCTGGGCGCCGGCTGCTGGTCGTTCTACATGGCGTTCGGCGCGCCGTTCCTCGTCCGCTACTCGCCGCTCCGGACGACCGCCTGGGCCACGGTTGCCGGAACGATCGTGCTGGCGCCGATCGCGGCGAGCCAGCTCGCGACTGTGTCGACCTCCGCCTTGACACCCGGCGTCCTCGGCGCGGTGCTCTACTCGGGCTTCCTGGCTGCCGGCATCTCGAACGTCATCGTCCAGAACGGGATCCGCGTCGTCGGCCCGAGCCGGACCGCTGCCTATCAGTTCCTCATTCCTGCGATCGCCGTCGTGCTCGCGGCCGTCTTCCTGGCCGAGGAGATCCGGCCGGGTCAGGTCATCGGCGGCCTGGTGATCGTCGCCGGCGTCCTCATCACCCGCGGCGGCTTGCCGTTCCGGATCGTCCGGGCGACGCGAGCATCGCATTTGCCATGACCGCGATCCCGACAGCGCCACCGGTCGCGCCGCTGTTGCCCGGCGCCGCGCCCCTGGCGATCCTGCTTGACTACGACGGGACCGTCGCCACGACCGACGTCGGCGACACGGTCATGGCCGACCACGTGACGAGCGACTGGGAGCCGATCGTCGTCGCCTACGACGAGGGGAGGATCGGGTCCCGCAGGACGATGGAGGCGGAGCTCGACCTGCTCCGGGCGACCGAGGCGGACCTGATGGCGACGGCCGCCGCCCAGCCGCACGACACCGAGGTGGCGCCACTCGTCCGGCGGGCGGACGCGGCCGGGATCCCCGTCGAGATCGTCAGTGACGGCTTCGGGTTCTACATCCCGGCGGCGCTGGCGTCGCTCGGCCTCGGCAAGCTGCCGATCGTGGCGGCGTCGACGATCTTCGATGGGGATCGGTCCCGGATCGCCTTTCCGAACGGGCACCCGTCGTGCTTCGTCTGCGGCACGTGCAAGCGCCAGCGCGTCCTCGCCCACCAGGCCGCCGGGCGGGCGGTCGTCTTCGTCGGCGATGGGGAGAGCGATCGCTACGCGGCCGGCTACGCCGATGTCGTCTTTGCCAAGCGGTCGCTGGTCCGGATCTGCCTCGAGGCGGGTTGGCCGTTCCGGCGCTGGACGGAGTTCGGCGAGATCGACCAGTGGCTGGCGGTCACCCTGGACGCTTGGCGCGCCGATCCCACGTCGCTGCCCGGACCGGTCGCCCGGCCCTTCTTCTGCGGCCCCGAGGTCTGGGGCGACGGCCTCGAGGACCCGCCGCCCGGAGCCTGGCCGCCCCGCCGATGAACGTTCGGAGCACGCTGCCTACTCATTGAACGGTGAACGCGTCAATCTGACGCGATCACCGAGGGAGCGACGGTGGACGAGCTCGTCGAGCGGGCACGGCAGGGCGATCGCGATGCGTTCGCGTCTCTGGTCCATGCGACCAGCGACCGGATGTACGCGATCGCCGTCCGGATCCTGCGCGACGCCGACCTCGCCCAGGACGCCCTGCAGGGCGCCCTCGTCACGGCCTGGCGCCAGCTCCCGAACCTCCGCGACCCGGCCCGCTTCGAGGCCTGGGTCCGGAAGCTGCTGATCCACGCGTGCTACGCCGAGGCCAGGCGTCGCCGATCGTGGGCGGCGAACGTCCGCGTCCTGCCGGTCGACGGGCCGGCGGGTTCGGACAGCGACCTGTTGTCGGTCGTCGACCGTGACGTCCTCGACCGGGCCTTTCGACGGCTGTCGATGGAACACCGGGCCGTCTTCGTGCTGCATCACCACACCGGGCTCCCGCTGGTCGAGATCGCCGAGGCGCTCGGCATCCCGGCCGGCACGGCTCGCTCGCGAC
>DASUPH010000460.1:0-2699 GCA_036276275.1 Candidatus Limnocylindrales bacterium | reverse complement strand
CGGCACCATCGGCGAGCCGGACGGGCCCGTTTCGGGGTGGCCACGAGCAGGGCCGGTTCGTATGATCCGCGGACCACGGGTTCGTGTGTCGGCGCAACGGCGAAGGAGGGGCGGTGATGGCCGGCAGGGATCTGCCCGTCCGAATGGAGGACCTGCCGGTCGGCAAGGTTCACACTCGCGACTACCTCGAGCGCATCGGCGTCCCTGCCATCCCACCGTCCACCTGCCCGTTCGATCCCGGGTACGACCCGGCCACCTTCGAGGCGCACCTCCTGCAGAGCAGCCATCTCATGGAGACGATGAAGATCTCCATGGCCTGCTGGCAGATCTGCAACGAGCAGGTCACGCGCTGGAAGGTCGCCGTCTGCACGCATCACGGCGTCCCGACCGTGTCCGGCGGCGGGCCCTTCGAAGTGGCGGTCCAGCAGGGCCAGCTGCCGCTGTTCCTCGACCTCGTCGCGGACATCGGGATGACGCGGGTCGAGGCCGGCGAGGGCTTCACGGACATGGCGGTGCCGCCGCGCGACGTGCTGCGGATGGCGACGGAGCGGGGCCTGCAGGTCCAGTTCGAGCTCGGCAAGAAGCATGACGGGGCGTTCACGACCGACGTCGTGAGCGGCCTCATCGAGCAGGGCGACCGCTGGCTCGAGGCCGGCGCGGCGCAGGTCGTGATCGAGGCCCGGGAGAGCGCCCAGGGCGTCGGTCTGTTCGACGAGACCGGCCGGCTCGACGTCGCCTATGCCGAGCGGTTCGTGGAGGCGTTCGGGATGGAGACCTGCGTCTTCGAGGCGCCGACGAAGCCGAGCCAGTTCGCCCTCCTCAACCACTTCGGCCGATCGGTCCACCTCTGCAACGTCCGGCTCGAGGAGCTCCTCCGCGTGGAGATCTACCGGCGCGGCCTCCACTCGGACGCGTTCGAGCACGACAACCTCCGTCCGACGGCGCCGCCCTCGTGAGACCCAACGGCTCGCCGGGTCCGGCCTTCGGACCGGTCGTGATCGACGTCTTTCCGGAGAGCGTCGCGCGCTACCGGCGAGACCACGCCGTCGTGGCCGTCGACGTCTTCCGGGCGACGACGATGGCGGTCACGGCGGTGGCGCAGGGCCGGCGCTGCATCGTGGCCACGTCCGTCGCCGATGCGTTCGCGATCAGGCAGGAGCTCCCCGAAGCCTTGCTGGCCGGTGAGCTGGGCGGGGACACGCCGGACGGCTTCGAGATGAACAACTCGCCGGCGGACCTTGTCCTGCGCGCCGACGTCGAACGGCCCCTCGTCATGGTCTCGTCGTCGGGGACGCGGGTGATGACCGAGGCATCCGGATCGGACGAGGGTGCCTACGTCGCGTCCCTGCGGAATCTCACGGCGACCGCCCGGCATCTGATCGGCCGGCACGAACGGATCGCCGTCATCGGTGCCGGGAGTCGGGGCTCCTTCCGCGAAGAGGACCAGATGGCGTGCGCCTGGATCGCCGAGATCCTGATTCGGGCCGGCCACGTCGCAGCCGACGAGCCGACGCAACAGCTGATCGATCGTTGGACGGGCGCGAGCGTGGCGGCGTGCCAGGTCAGCGAGAGCGTCGCGTACCTCGGACGATCGGGCCAGCTTCGTGACTACGACTTCGTGGTCGCGACCGCCGACGATCTCGATCTCGTGTGCGCGATGACCGGCAACGAGGTCCGGGCCGAAACATCCGTGGAGCTCCGTTCGGCGTCCTGACCTCCGCCAGGAGCCGCCGGGTTCAGGACACCGCGCCTTCGCGAACCTCGTGGAGCGGGATCGGCAGGGGGATCGGTTCCTCGAGATCGCGCGGCCGGAACGGATTCGCGGGCACGCCGTCGGCGAGGTCCTCGCGCCACAGGCGGCTCCGCGCCTCGGTCTCGATGAGCGCTCGGACGTTGCTGTGGCGGGCGGCCCTGACGTCGGCGATGGCGCCACCCTGGACGGCGTCGACGATCTCGGACACGCCGTCGTCGATCGTCCGCGTCGGCTGGAAGGCAAGAACGTCGGCGATCTTGTCGAAGGCGACCCGATAGTTGCGGCGGTCCATGCCGTCGGTCACCGCGAGCGCGACGCTGGGAAGTCGCGAGCAGACAATGTCGGCGATGCCGGCGATCGTGTCGTTCTGGGTGTTGGAGCCGAGGTTGAAGATCTCGCCGTCCACCGCGTCGAGAGGCGCCTTGAGCGTCCCGACCATGACCCGGGCGACGTCGGCGACGTGGACGAAGGGCCGCCACTGGCCGCCGCCCTGGACGACGATCTCGCCCTCTGCGGCCGCCCGCCCGGCAAGGGTGTTGACGACCAGATCGAAGCGCGGGCGCGGCGACAGTCCGTAGACCGTCGCGAGCCGGAAGATCGTCGGGTGGAACGTGTCGCCGCGGATGTCGAGGATCGCCAGCTCCGACGCCTGCTTCAGGCGTCCGTACAGGGAGAGCGGGTTGAGTGGAGCATCCTCGTCCACGATCTCGTCGTTCGTCCCATAGACGCTGCATGACGACGGATAGATGAAGCGCTCGACGCCGGCACTGCTCGCCATCTCCGCGAGTCCGACCGTCGCGGTGTAGTTCACCGAGATCGTGACCGCCGGGTCGAGGTCACAGGCCTGGTCTCCGACGATCTCGCCGAGGTGGATGACCGAGCCCGACCGCCGCAACAGCTGCCACACGATCGCTTCATCCCGCGTGTCGGCAACGTGCAGCTCGAA
>DASUPH010000459.1:0-2292 GCA_036276275.1 Candidatus Limnocylindrales bacterium | reverse complement strand
GGCCGCCTGCTCGATGTCATCGAAGGTGCTGGCGAGGCCGTCGCCGTCGAGGAGGCCGAGCTCGCGCATGCCGGGCGTGTCAATGACCAGCCCTTCGGCGAGCGCGACGAGCTGCCGGCGCGTCGTCGTGTGGCGGCCCCGGCCGTCATCCTCGCGGATGCCGGCTGTCGTGAGGAGCTCGTGGCCGGCCAGGGCGTTGACGAGCGTCGACTTGCCGACGCCCGAAGAGCCGATGAAGGCGACCGTTCGTCCGGGCCCGAGCTGGCCGCGGACGGCCTCGATGCCTTCGCCCGTGATCGCCGAGGCGACGATCACCTCGACGCCGGGGGCCACCGACTCGACGGCGACCAGGTGGCCGGGGACGTCGTCGTCGAGGTCGGCCTTGGACAGGATCACGATCGGCGTCGCCCCGGATTCCCACGCCACGGCCAGGTAGCGCTCGAGACGACGGAGATTGAGCTCCGCATTGAGCGACGTGACGATGAAGACGATGTCGACGTTCGCGGCGATCGTCTGGGCTCCCGTGCCATGGTCGGCCGGCGCCCGGCGGACGATCGCCGAGCGTCGCGGCAGCAGGCCGTGGATGGTGGCGCTGTCGCCGCCCGCCCCGAAGGCGACGGCGACCCAGTCGCCGACCGCCGGATAGGCCAGGGGATCGCCCCCGGTGTCATAGCGGAACCGGCCGGAGACGCTCGCCGGCAGGGTCGCGAGCCCGTCGTGGACGAGGAACTGGCCGCGCTCCTCGGCCACCACGCGGGCCGGAACGCGCCCGGTCGGGACATGAACGTCGAACGCGGCGGCGAAGGCCGGATGCCAGCCGATGGCATCGAGGGCGAGGCTCGCGGTCATCGGATGGATCCTTCGTCGAGCCACGGCGTCTCGCCGGGCCCGAACGGTCCCCACTCGTACTCGAACGTCTCGGATACGATCCGGAAGCCGAGGCTCTCGTAGAGCGTCAGCGCCTGGTTCGGGTTCTGGGTGTCGACGCCGAGGCCGGCCGAAGTCGCACCCGCGTCGCGGACGGTCCGGAGGCTTTCGGCAAGCAGTGCCCTGGCAAGCCCTCGGCGGCGGTACTCAGGCTGGACCGAGATCGCCTCCGTCCAGCCGATGCGCGATCCATCAGGCGCCGCCTGCTCGCCCATGTAGCTGAGGATCTGGCCGGCGATGACGTCGCCGTCGAAGGCCACCCGCCAGAGGGTCGGGTCAAAGGTGGGTTGGTTGATGAACTCGTCGAAGCGTGTCTCGGACGGTGCCTCCTGGCCATACGAATCGGCAAATGCGCGGGTATCGGCCTCGAAGATCCGGCGATGCATCGCCCGATCAGCGGGTCCGATCGGCCGGATCCGGAGCGGTTCGGGGATCGGCAGCTCTGGAATGTCGTCGAACGTCGGCCGGATCAGCTGCGCACCGCGTCGGACCTGGCGAAGGCCGCGCAGCTCGACGACCCGCCGCTGATCGGGGTCGCGCCCGGTGACATACACGATCGCCCGGGTGGTTCGATCCCGACCGATCTGGACGATCAACTCGGCGGCCCGTCGGAGGGCGTGACCAACGAGCAGCTCCTCGATCCCGCGGCCACGCATCGCGGGGTCGAGGTTGAGGATGCAGCCGACCTGGCGATCGCCATTCGCGAGCTCCTCCCAGGAAGCTCGCCCGTATGCCACGACGCGGCCGTCGAGCTCGACGAGGGCGCAGTCGCGGGGCAGGTCGGCATGTTCGAGATGCCCGTAGTAGTTGTCCATGTCGGCGACCGTGCCGAGCTCGGCGTCGCCGTTGAATGCCCGGACCGCGGCGGCGACCCGGGTCATGGCGGGATGGTCCTCCGGGCCCCGATAGGTCCGGAGGACGAGGGTTGGCGTGGCGATCGTGGTATCCATCTCAGCCCACCCGCTTCAGCTTGCCGGTCCGCTTCGCGTATCGCTCGGCGCGACTGAAAGCCCACAGGCCGGCCGGGATGAGGACGGTCCCCATCACGAGGAGCGGCCAGACGTCGCCAACGAGCTGGCTCACCGGAGTGCCGTCGATGAGGCCCTTGCGAACCCCGTCGATGGCGTAGGTGGCCGGCGACAGGTGCGAGATCACCTGCATCCAGCCGGGCAGGACGTCGACCGAGTAGTAGACGCCGCTCACCAGGAGCAGCACCGACTGCAGGACGAACGTCATCTGCGCGCCCCGCTCCACGTACAGGAGCGGCAGGATCGCCGCGAGCATGGCGATGCCGACGAAGCTGAACGAGCCGAGGACGAAGAACGTCACGACCGTCAGGATGTTGGCGCTGGCGATGGACAGGTT
>DASUPH010000458.1:0-12301 GCA_036276275.1 Candidatus Limnocylindrales bacterium | reverse complement strand
CGAAGCTGGACCAGTACGAGGACTACGTCTTCATCGTCCTGCACTTCCCGATGTTCGAGAAGGCGACGGGCCGGCTTCTCAGCGCCGAGCTCGACCTGTTCATGGGACCGGACTACCTGATCACGCTGCCGAGCATTCCGCTGCCGCCGTTGACCGCGATGTTCGAACGCTATCGCGAGAAGCAGGACGTGCGCGAGGCGACCTTCTCCAAGGGCTCCGGCTACCTGCTCTACAAGATCGTCGACACCAACGTCGATGCCGCGTTCCCGATGCTCCGCAAGATGGGCAACAAGCTCGACCAGCTCGAGGACGACATCCTCGAGGGCCGGTCGTCGGAGATCGTCCTCGCGATCTCGAATGCGAAGCAGGAGATCATCAACTTCCGGCGGATCGTCCGGCCGCAGCGGGCTGTCCTGCGCGATCTCGAGCGGACGAAGCAGCGCTACCTGGCCGAGGAGCTGGAGATCTACTTCGACGACATTTCCGACGCCGCCGAGCGGATCTGGGACACCCTCGAGAACTACAAGGAGGTCGTCGAGGCGCTCGAGTCGACGAACGAATCGGTCCTGTCCCACCGCCTGAACGACTCATTCCGGATCCTGACCGCAGCGTCGGTCATCCTGCTGCCGCTGACGCTGATCGCGAGCGTCTACGGGATGAACGTGCCGGTCCCGGGCGAGAACGAGCCGTTCTCGTTCTGGATCGTCGTCGCCCTGATGGGGCTGATGCTCGCCGTCCTCGTGATCCTGTTCCGCCGGCGGGGCTGGCTGTAGACGGGATCGGCGGGCGAGCCGGGCTGGCCTTCGGGGCGTAGAGTCCGGACGGGAGTCCGACCGGTATGACCACCACCGACGAGCTTGACCTGGGTCGCGATGCGTTCGCCCGACAGGCTTGGGGCTCGGCCTTCGAGCACCTGACGGCCGCGGCCGGCGAACACGCGCTCGACGACGTCGACCTGGAGCGGCTGGCTACCGCCGCCCACATGATCGGACGCCCCGAGGACGCGACCCGGGCCTGGGAGCGTGCCCATCAGGTCGCCGTCAGCGCTGGCAAGCCGGCCAAGGCCGTGCTTTACGCCTTCCACCTGATCATGGGCTTCGGCCAGCGCGGCGAGTTCGCGCAGGCAGGTGGCTGGTTCGCCCGAGCCATGCGGCTCGTCGACGAAGGCGGTCCCGACAGTGTCGAGCGTGGATACCTCTCAATCCCGCAGGCCCTCAGGACCCTGGACGAAGGCGATCCTGCCGCCGCGCTGGAGCTCTTCAGCGCGGCGGCGGCGACCGCCGATCGATTCGGCGATGTGGATCTCGGGACGCTCGGTCGTCTCGGCCGGGGTCAGTGCCTGATCGCGATGGGCGAGACGGCCCGGGGCGTGTCCCTGCTCGACGAGGCGATGGTCGCTGTGACGGCCGGCGAGGTCTCACCGATCAACATCGGGATCGTCTATTGCGCCTCGATCGAGGCATTCCAGGCGCTCTTCGACCTGCGGCGGGCGCAGGAGTGGACCGATGCGCTCAATCACTGGTGCGAATCGCAGCCGGACATGGTTCCGTTCCGTGGGCGATGCCTGGTCTATCGCGCGGAGCTGATGCAGTTCCACGGCCTGTGGCAGGAGGCCGATACCGAGACCGAGCGCGCCCGCACCTGGCTGTCACGGCCGCCGATCGAGCCTGCCCTGGGCGAGGCTCACTACCAGCAGGCCGAACTGCACCGGCTCCGAGGGGACCGGGCACGAGCCGACGTCGAATATCGCGAGGCGAGTCGCTGGGGGCGGCGGCCGGAGCCGGGGATCGCCCTCCTTCGCCTCGCGCAAGGCGACAGCGAGGCGGCCGCGGCCACGATCCGCCGGGCGATCGACGAGGCTGACGAGCTGACCCGGCCGCGGCTGCTCGAGCCGAGCGTCGAGATCATGCTGGCCCGGGGCGACATCGACTCGGCGCGCACGGCGGCGGACGAGCTCATGGGCGTGGCCGAGCGGTCGGGGGCGACCCTCCTCAAGGCGATGGCGGGCCGGTCGGACGGGACCGTTCGGCTGGCCGAAGGCGATGCTCGCGGCGCGCTCGCGGCGTTGCGTCGAGCCTGGAGCCTCTGGCAGGAGTTCGACGCTCCGTATGACGACGCCCGGGTCAGGGTCCAGATCGGCCTGGCCTGTCGAGCGGTCGGAGATCACGACGGGGCACGTCTCGAGCTCGAGGAGGCCCGACGCGTCTTTGCCTCGCTGGGGGCGGTCCCGGACCTGGCTCGGGTCGACCGGCTTCTCGATCCCGCCGGCGTCGCCCGGCCGGGTGGCCTGACCCGACGCGAGCTCGAGATCCTCCGATTGGTCGCCGACGGGAGGACGAACCGCGAGATCGCGGCGCAGCTGGTCATCAGCGAGCGGACGGTCGACCGGCACGTCAGCAACCTCTTCTCGAAGCTCGGCGTGTCGTCCCGGGCCGGCGCGACCGCGTACGCCTACGAGCACGGCCTGCTCTAGGCCCGTCGACCGCCCACCGTCCACCGGTACCCATTTCCCGGCTGGGTTCGAATTGGGTACTTCCGCCGATGCGCCCCCGGTCCGCCCCCGCCTACGTTGGAGCTGGCGACCGGCGGAAACCCTCTGGTCGCCTCCGATGCTCGAAGGAGGACCACGGTGGCCGGAAGCGCAGACCAGACGCAGCGGATCGACACCCTGGTCATCGGCGGTGGCCAGGCCGGCATGTCGGCCGGGTATCACCTGAAGAAGCGGGGGATGAGCTTTCTCATCCTCGACGCCGACGCACGGATCGGCGACCACTGGCGGGAGCACTGGGACTCCCTGCGCCTGTACAGCCCGGCTCGCTCCGACGGATTGCCGGGCATGGCCTTCCCGGCGTCCGCCTACACCTACCCGACCGGCCGCGCGATGGGCGACTACCTGGAGGCCTACGCGACCCGATTCGACCTGCCCGTTCGGAACGGGATGAGGGTCGAGAGCGTTCGAGCCGCCGGCGACGGTCGGGGCGGATACGTCGTCCGCGCCGGCGGCGAACAGTTCGAGGCGGCCCAGGTCGTCGTCGCGACCGGCTCGTTCCGGACGCCGCGCATCCCGTCGTTTGCCCACCAGCTCGATCCCGCGATCCGCCAGCTCCATTCCAGCGAGTACCGGAACCCGTCGCAGCTCCTTGACGGACCGGTGCTCGTCGTCGGTCTCAGCCACTCGGGCGCGGACATCGCCTTCGAGGCGGCGGCCGCCCATCGGACCATCCTCTCGGGCAAGGCCCACGGTCAGCTGCCGTTCGCGGTCATCGACACGTGGCGTGCCCGGATCGTCTGGCCGCTCGTCGCCTTCCTCGCAACCCATCTCCTGACGATCCGGACGCCGATCGGGCGCAAGATGGCGATCGAGGTGCGGAAGGGCGGCGGCCCGCTGCTGCGTGTGCGGTTGCCTGACCTCGACCGGGTCGGCGTCGAGCGGCACGCGGCAAAGACCGTCGGCGCGCGCGACGGGAAGCCCGTCCTCGACGATGGAACCGTGCTCGATGTCGCCAACGTGATCTGGTGCACCGGGTTCCGCCAGGACTACGGCTGGATCGAGCTGCCCGACGTCGTCGACGAGGATGGCTGGCCTCGCCACCAGCGCGGTGTCGCCCCGTCCGCCGGCATGTACTTCCTCGGCATCCCGTTCCAGTACGCGTTCACGTCGATGCTCGTCGGCGGTGCGGGCCGGGACGCCGAATACGTCGTCGACCGGATCGCGGACCGCGTCCGCGCCGGCGCTCAGGCCGGTGCCCTCGCGCCGGCTCCCGCATCCCGCTAGAGAGGAGCCTCGAGATGACGCACGACGCCGTCCTCACACCCGCCGCCGAGACGCGCGCAGAGCGCTTTCGCCGGACCGAGGCCGCCCTCTGGGAGCATCACGGCCTGCGGCCGACCGAACGCTTCATCCAGCTCGAGAATCCGCGCATCCGGCTTCGCGTCCTGGAGGTCGGCACCGGCACGCCCGTGCTGATGGTCCACGGGACGGTCGGCCCCGGCTCATGGGCATCGTTGATCGAGGCGATGGGTCCCGGTCATCGCTACGTGGTCCTTGACCGCCCGGGCTGGGGAGGCAGCGAACCCCTGGACTTCACGGCTAGCCCGTACCGGAGGGTCGCGGCCGACATCCTGCGTGGCGTCCTCGACGCCCTCGGCATCGATCGGACGGTCGTGATCGGCGGCTCGATCGGCGACGTCTGGGCGCTCAGCCTCGCCCAGCTCGATCCGTCCAGGGTCGAGAAGGTCGTCCTGCTCGGCGGCGGGCCGATGGTTGCGGAAGCCCGTCGCCCGTCGTTCATCCGTCTCCTCGCGTCGCCGATCGGTGCGCTGATCGTCCGCCTGCCGGTGAACGCGGATCGAACGAGATCGATCCTCCGCGACAGCGGCCATGGGCCCAGCCTCGACGACGGTCGGATCCCCGACGTCTTCGTGGATTGGCGGGTCTCCCTGAGCAATGACACGAAGTCGATGCGGCACGAGCGGGCCATGGTCCGGAGCATCGTCCGGGGATCCGGCTGGCAGCCGGGATTCCTCTTCGACGATGCGGACCTCGCCGCGATCGAATCGCCGGCACTGATGGTGCACGGAACGGCCGATCCGGTCGGGGACGTCGACATCTGGCGCCGCTTCGTCCGTGTCATGCCGGACGCCGACCTGCGGGTGATCGATGGGGCCGGCCACATGCCCTGGTTCGACGAACCGCAGCGTGTCGCCGGGTTCGTCAACCGCTTCGTCGCGGTTCCCGGGTAGGTCAGCCGGGCGGCAGGTCGCGCTCCGCGGGGCCGACGTAGCGGACATCCGGGCGGATCAGCCGGTTGTCGGCGGCCTGCTCCAGGACGTGGGCGGTCCAGCCGGCGTGGCGAGCGAGCGAGAACGTCGCGGTGAACAGATCCGGCGTCAGCCCGACGCCCGAGAGGACCGGCGCGGCGTAGAACTCGACGTTTGTCTTCAGCGGCCGGTCGGGATACTTCTCGGCGAGGAGTCGGAGCGCCATGTCCTCGACCTGAATCGCGAGCTCCAGCCAGTCGGGCTTGTGCTCCATCCCCTCCGCGACCTTGCGGAGCGCGGCGGCTCGCGGGTCATAGGCCCGGTAGACGCGGTGGCCGAAGCCCATGAGCCGTTCGTGCCGGTCGAGGGCGCCCCGGAGCCACTCCTCGGCGTGCTCGACCGAGCCCATCTTCGTGAGCTGGTCGACCACTTCCGACGGGGCGCCGCCGTGGAGCGGGCCCTTCATCGTCCCGATCGCCCCGGCGACCGCGGACGCGATGTCCGACATTGTCGAGGTGATGACCCGGGCGGTGAACGTCGAGGCGTTGAAGCCGTGCTCGGCGCCGACGATGAAGTACGCATCGAGGGCCCGCGCCGTCGCCGCGTCGGGCTTCTCGCCGTTGAGCTGGTACAGGAAGCCCTCGGCGAGGTCGAACGACGGGTCGGGCTCGATCGGGTCCTTGCCCTCGCGGATTCGGGCGAAGGCCGCGAGCGCAGACGGCGAGAACGAGGTCAGAGCCCGGGCTTGTTCCACGGTCGGTGGCCACGGCAGTTTCTGGGTCGCGCCCCAGGTGGAGACGGCGGTCCGGAGAGCGTCCATCGGCTTGGCGTCGCGCGGGAGCGCCCGGAGGGTCGCCAGCACGGATTCGGGCAGCGGAGCCGTCGGGATATGGGACTTCGGGTCCCAGTCGCCGGTCCAGAGGAGGTTGGCGACCGCGGGGTAGGTCCCGTGCTCGACGAGATCGCCGATCCGGTAGCCGCGATAGATGAGGCGGCCGTTGGCTCCGTCGATCTTGCTGAGCGTCGTCTCGCCGGCGATCACGCCTTCGAGGCCGGGCGAGTACGGGCGGTCGTCGGCGGACGCGGCGGGAGTCGTGACGGAGCCGGCGGGGGAATCGGTCATGGCTCGATGGTAGCGGCCGCGACGGCGACCCGCGGATGGGCCACTCGGACGGATGGGACCGGGCCGGACGGCCCGAACCGTCGACGTCCGTCAGGCCGCCGCCGGGTCAGCGCCGATCGCGCGGGCTGATGGCCTCCAGGACGACCCGGACGACGACCGCGCCGAGGACCGCGACGACGAGGGCGGCGATGAAGCCCTCGCCGGCTCCGAAGCCCATCTGGCGGGCGAGCCAGCCGCCGACGAACGCGCCGAGGATGCCGACGATGACGTTCGGCAGGCAGCCACGGGCCGTCCGACCTCCGACGACGGCGCCGGATAGCGCGCCGGCGACGAAGCCGAGGACGATCCAGCCGATCGGTGAGAGATCCATGCTCTCAGTCTGCCACGCTCGGCTCGGTGAGGAACGTCTCGACGGCGGCCACGAACTCATCGGGATGGGTGTGATGGGCGGCGTGTCGCGCGCCTTCGATCGTGACGACCCGCCCGTTCCGCAGCCGCGCGTCGAGGGCCCGTGTCGCCTCCCCGAAAACCGGGGCGCTCGCCCCGCCCAGGATCTGCAGGACCGGCTGGCGGACGTCGCCGAGTGTCTCGAGGGACGCCGCCGGGCTGACTTCGGCCTCGAGCTCGCGGATCGTCGTGCCGACGGCGGCGCTGCGGACCGGCCAGATCGGATCGGCTCGGAAGGCGTCCAGATCAGCTTCCGGCATCCCGACGATGTCGCGCATGAAGGTCGCCAGCGCCTCGTCGCGATCGCCCGCCGCGACCAGCGCCTCGACCCGCGCCAGCGTCCCGTCGTCCTGGTAGCCCCGGCCGCTCGTCGGTGGCGGCGCGCCCTCGTAGACGACGAGCCGCCGAAGGTTCGGGGTCCGGAGCGCGGCGCCCAGCCCGATCCGGCCGCCGTACGAATGGCCGACGACGTCCACCGGCCGAGCCGCCTCCGCGGCGATCGTGTCGACGACGCTCGCGAGGTCGCCGAACTCCTGTTCGATCGCGTACGGCGACCCCCGCGGCGGGTCGCCCGATCGGCCTCGCCCACGGCGATCGATCGCGTGGAGCGTGTGGCGGGCCGCGAGGAGCGGGCCGCTCGTCCGCCAGGTCGTGTGATCCGCGGTGGCGCCGTGGACGAGGACGAGCGGCGGCCCGTCGCCGGACCGGAAGACCGCGATCGCGACCCCGTCGGTGCCGAAGATCGCGCGGCGCGGCGGAAGGTGCGACGGCCGCTCGGCACCTCCGGCCATCAGGGTCGCCAGATGTAGCGCACGTCGGGCTGGCTCTCCTCGTTGGCGGAGCCGTCCCCGAGCCACTCGGCGACGAACCCATTCCGTTCGTAGAACCGGCGGGCCCGCTCGTTGACCTGGAACGTGTAGAGGGTCAGGCCGTCGGGCGAGCGATCGCGGGCGACGTCGAGGAGCTGCCGCCCGATCCCCTCGCCGAGGCGATCCGGACGAACGTAGAGCTGGTCGAGCTCGCCCGGCGTGACCACCATCATCCCGACGACGGCGCCGGTGTGGTCAACGGCGACCCAGGCGCCGTCACCGGCGACGAGACCGCGGATCCAGCCCCGAACGTCGTCATCGGTGTGGGCGAGCGGGAAGTCGTATGTCGCGTGGAACGACTCGAGGAAGACGTCGGCGACCGCCGCCGCATCGGCCGCGGCCGCCGGTCGGATCGTGATCTGCGTCCCCTCGGCCGGCAGCCTGCTCACAGGAGCCGAGCAGCCGCCCGATCGACGAACCAGGTCGCGCCGGGCCGGCGGGCCAGCTCGGCCGGGAGCCGCCGCGGCTCGCGGTCCCCTCCGAGGACATCCCGGAGGATCTCCGCCTTTGCCTCGCCGTGGCTCACGACGACGAGCTCATGGGCCGCCTCGACCAGTGACGGGTTCAGCGTGACTCGCGCGACGTGGGGCTCGACAGCGGTCGGTGCCGGCACGCCGACGGCCCACTCGTCGCGGTCGAACGCATCGGAGTCGGGGAAGACCGACAGGATGTGGCCATCCGGCCCGATGCCGAGAAGCATCAGGTCGAAGGCCGGGACCTCATCGTCGTTCACGTCCGGGCCATCTGCCCGCAGCTCGTTGACGTAGCGTGCCGCACACCAGTCCGGGTCGCGACCCTCGCCGATCGCCACACCCGTCGGGAACGGGTGAACGTCGACGGCCCGGATCGGGACGCCCGGCAAGCGGTGGGTGAGGACGTCAACGCCCGAGGCGCCGGAGCCGGACTGGCCGGAGAACGCTCCCGAATCGAGGAGCAGGTCCGCGGCCATCTTGACGTTCGACAGCGGATGGTCGTGGGGGACGAAGCGCTCGTCGGTCCACCACAGCCGGACCTTCCGCCAGTCGATCTCTTCGCGCAGCGACTCCCCGGCGAGATGGCGGTAGATCCCGGCGGGAGCGGACCCGCCGGTCGTCGCCCAGTGGGCCTCGCCGTGGTCGTCGATTGCCACATCGAGGATCTCGATGATCCGTTCGGCAGCCGCGAGCGAGCACGCCTCGGGATCGGCCAGGGTGACGACGGTCGGCTCATCCATGGAGCGCCCCTCCCGCGAGCTGGGCGGCGAGATCGAGGGTTCCGACCGCGACCGGATCGCGGCCGCCGGCCTCGATCGCCTCGGCCAGCAGGTCGGTGTCGGTCCGGCGCGGAGCGTTGAAGCCGCGCTCGAGGGAATGGACGCCGTCCTGCCAGACTCGAACGTGAACCGCCTCCTGCTCGGCGGTGACGTCGGCTCGCAGCTCCGAGCCGCGCCATTCGGCGCGGAGCTCGACTCGGAGGGTGGTTCCAGGCGGCATCTCCGACATCACCGGCCGGATCACGACGGCGACATCGGTCCGATCGACCCGGAGCATTGCCCCGAGTCCGACCCCGGGTGTCGCCAGCGGCGCCCCACGGCCTCGTGGCGGGGCCTTTCGCGCAGCCGCGTTCATCGCCGCGAGCGGCCGGACCACCTTCATCCCGAGTCGCGATCCCAGCCAGGCGGCGTGGTAGAGCGGCTTGACGATGTTCGTCTCCCCGGCGCCACCCTCGTCGCGGACGCCGTAGGCGACGGCGATCCGCCGGATGTGGCGGAGGTAGGGCACGAAGTCCGGGATGTCGAAGATCGCGGCGATCGCCTCGCGCCAGCGCGACTGACGGACCAGGGCGAAGTCGGAGATCGCGATCGGGAACTTCTCGGCGACCGCGGCCATCCGGCGGAGCTGCGTCAGTCCTGTTCCATGCCAGCTCGAGCCGTCGACGACGAGCCGGTCGGCCATCGTCAGGAGGTCGTCGACCTGGACGCCGCCGAACGGCGGCTCGTCCGGCCACCAGACGGTCACCGGAAGGTCGTGGATGAGGAGCGGGGCGACGATCGCATCGAGATGGCGGCCGGCCTCGCCGCCGCAGGTCATGTGGATCGTCTCGGCACAGGTCTCCGGGGCGTCGACGCTCGGGGTCACGCAGGTCGCGACGATCTGGGCGTCGAGCCACGAGGGGCCGTCGGGATCGGCCGGCTGGATCACCATTGTTCGCGACGGGTGGCGGCCGGTCAGGCGCTGGATCGTCGCCGCGCAACGTTCGCCGACCTCGGGCCGGCGGGCGATGACCACGAGGTTCATCACACTGGTCCGGGCGGCGATGTGGCGTTCGTTGACGTGATCGCCGTCGGTGTCGACGTTGAGGGCGAGGTCTTCCTGGGACCAGATCCGGGTGAGCTCCTGCTCGATCTCCTCGATGCTGTGGGCGCGCGAGCGCCAGCGCATGACCGGTTCGTGCGGCCGTGCCGGCGCGGTGGCGACCGCCCCGTCGCTCAAATCCGTCTCCACTTGCGACCTTCGCGGGCAAGAAGCTCATCGGCTTCTTCGGGGCCCCACGTGCCGGCTTCGTAGTTCGGGAACCCGGGTTGGGGCGAGTCGGCCCAGGTCTCGATGATCGGGGTGACGCGGGCCCAGGCGCCCTCGACCTCATCGGCTCGCGTGAACAGCGAGGCATCGCCGAGGAGGGCGTCGAGGATCAGGGTCTCGTACGCGTCGGGCGAATCGATCGAGAAGGCCGACCCGTAGGTGAAGTCCATCGTCACCGAGCGGACGTCGATCCCGAGGCCCGGGACCTTGGCCCCGAAGCGGAGCATGATCCCTTCGTCCGGCTGGATCCGGATCGCCAGCAGGTTCGGATCCGGGTCCGTGTTCGAGTCGCGGAAGAGCCGGTGGGGGACCTCCTTGAACTGGATCGCGATCTCGGTCGCCCGCTTCGGCAGGCGCTTCCCCGCCCGGAGGTAGAACGGCACCCCGGACCAGCGCCAGTCGTCGACCTCGAAGCGGGCGGCGACGAAGGTCTCCGTCTCCGACTCCGGATCGACCTCGGGCTCCTGCCGATAGCCTTTGACCTGCTTGGCGGCGACCCAGCCGGGACCGTACTGGCCGCGGACGACGTCGGTCCGGATCGCGTCGGTGCTCAGCTCGCCGATCGCCCGGATCACCTTGACCTTCTCGTCCCGCAACGCGTCTGCCTCGAACGTGGCCGGCGGCTCCATCGCGACGAGGCTCATCAGCTGGAGGAGATGATTCTGGAGGATGTCCCGGCTGGCGCCCGTCTCCTCGTAGAACGCGCCACGGTTCTCGACCCCGATCGACTCGGCCACGGTGATCTGGATGTGATCGATGTGGCGTCGGTTCCAGATCGGCTCGAAGATCCCGTTGCCGAACCGGAAGACCAGGAGGTTGCGAACGGTCTCCTTGCCGAGGTAGTGATCGATCCGGTAGACCTGCGACTCGCGGAAGACCTTGCCGACCTCGCGGTTCAGCCGGATCGCCGACTGGAGGTCGTGGCCGAACGGCTTCTCGATGACGATCCGCCGCCAGCCGCCCTCGTGCCGCTCGTGGTCCAGGCCCACCCGGCCAAGCTGGCCGACGATCTCGGCGAACGCCGACGGCTGTGTCGCGAGGTAGTAGAGGTGGTTGCCGGGCGTCCGCTGCTCGCGGTCGATCGCCTCGAGGGTCTTGACGAGCTTGTCGTAGCCGGCCGCGTCGGCAAAGTCGCAGCGCTGGTACCGGATCCGCGACGCGAACGACCGCCAGGCAGCCTCGTCGACCGGGAGGACGCGCGAGAACTTCTCCAGCGATGCCCGGTACTCGGCTCGCAGCTCATCGTCGTCGTAATCCCGCCTGCCGATGGCGAGGATCACGAACTCGTGCGGCAGGAGGTTGGTCCGCCACAGCTGATAGAGGGCCGGGACCACCTTGCGGTGGGCCAGGTCGCCGGTCGACCCGAACAGGACCAGGATGCCAGGGTCGGGCACGCGCTCCAGGCGGAGGCCTTCGCGGAGCGGGTTGTCCTCCTGTTTCGGAGCCGGCTTCCGCTTGCCCGCGCGAGCGAGGCGGACATCCTTCATCGTCCGCGGCGCGTCCTTCGCCCGCGGCGACGCGTGCGGCGTCTTGTCCGGCGCGGTCTCGGGCGCGACCGATGGCGCGCCAGGCTTCGTCGACGTCTTCCGCCGCTTCGGCGTCGCGGTCTCGGTCACTCGGTTTTCACCTCGTGACCACCTCGGGCCGATGGCGTCGCGGAGCTCCGCCTCGGACCTCGGTGAGCGGGTGACGACTCAGCATTCGTGGTGCCTCGTCACTCGGTCTTCACTTCATGACCGCCGAACTCGTTTCGGAGGGCCGCGAGGACCTTGGCCGTGTACGAGTCGTCCTGGCGGGATCGGAAGCGGGTCAGCAATGACAGCGTGATGATCGGTGCCGGGACGTCGTGGTCGATGGCCTCCTGGATCGTCCAGCGGCCCTCGCCCGAGTCGGCGACGTAGCCCTTGATGTGCTGGAGGTCCTGGCCGTTCGCCTTGAACGCCCGGGCCGCCAGCTCGAGGAGCCACGACCGAACGACCGAGCCATGCATCCAGAGGTCGGAGATCGCGCCGAGATCGAGCTCGTAAGACGAGGTGTGCATGATCTCGAAACCCTCGGCGTAGGCCTGCATCAAGCCGTACTCGATGCCGTTATGGACCATCTTCACGTAGTGACCGGCGCCGGGCCCACCGACGTGGAGATAGCCGCCGTCCGGGGCGAGAGAGGTGAAGATCGGCTCGAGCGACGTGACGGCAGCAGCGTCGCCGCCGACCATCAGGCAGTAGCCGACCTGGAGCCCCCAGATCCCGCCCGACGTACCGGCGTCGATGTAGTTGATGCCCTTCGCGGCCAGCTCCGTGTGCCGGCGCTGGTCGTCGTGGAAGTTCGTGTTGCCGCCGTCGATGATCGTGTCGCCGGGCTCGAGATGCTCGAGCAGCTCGGCGATCTGCCCCTCGGTCGCGTCGCCGGCCGGCACCATGATCCAGACCGCCCGCGGCGCGTCGAGCTTCGAGACGAGCTCCTCGATCGAGAACGACGCGACCGCCCCCTCGCCGGCGATCTCCTTGGTCTTCTCGGGCGTTCGGTTGTAGGCGACGACC